>NZ_RZQT01000063.1:0-37366 GCF_003998485.1 Mesorhizobium sp. M7A.F.Ca.CA.001.04.2.1 | reverse complement strand
GCCCAGGATCGCCCCAAAGATCGTCTTCGACAAGGTCACGCGCCGGTTCGACCTCAAGGACAATGCCTTCGTCGCGCTTGACCGGCTGTCGCTCGACATCGCCGACGGCGAATTCGTCACCGTCGTCGGTCCGTCCGGCTGCGGTAAGTCGACCGCGCTCAACATCGCGGCCGGCCTGCTGAAGCCGAGCGAGGGCACCGTGCTGGTCGATGGCAAGGCCGTCGAGGGGCCGGGTCCGGAGCGCGGCATGATCTTCCAGCAATACGCGCTGTTTCCCTGGCTCACCGTACGCCAGAACGTCGAGTTCGGGCTGCGCATCAAGGGCGAGGAAGCTTCGCGCCGCCGGCAGATCGCCGAGCGTTTCATCGATCTCGTCGGCCTTGGCGACTTCGCCGACGCGCTGCCGAAGACGCTTTCGGGCGGCATGAAGCAGCGTTGCGCGATCGCCCGGGCCTATGCGGTCGATCCCTCGATCCTTTTGATGGACGAGCCCTTCGGGGCGCTCGACGCACTGACCCGCGTGCAGCTCCAGGACCAGTTGCTCGACACCTGGAGCCGCGAGCGGCGCACCGTGATGTTCATCACCCACGATGTCGACGAGGCGGTCTACCTCGCCAACCGCGTCATCGTCATGGCGGCGCGGCCCGGCAGGCTGAAGGAGATCATCGACGTCGGCCTGCCTTACCCAAGAACCGAGGAAATCCGGCTTTCGGCGGAGTTCATGAGCATCCGCAACCGCGTCTGGCAAGCCGTTTACCACCAGTAACAGTGACAGGAGGAGAGTATGGTGACACTGACAAGACGTAACCTCATCGCATCATCGGCGGCACTTGCCGCGTTCGCTGCCTCTGGCATCCGTGCCGGAGCGGCGGGAACGGCGGCACGCATCGGCTACAACGGCGACTTCTGGGGCGCCAGCGTTGCCGGCGTCGCGGCCGACCAGGGCTTCTATGCCAAGCATGGCGTCGATGCCGATATCAAGGTCTTCACCAATGGCCCCATCCAGGTCCAGGCGCTTGGCGCCAACAGCCTGGAATTCGGCTATCTCGGACCGGGCGCGCTGTGGCTGCCGGCGAGCGGCAAGGCCAAGATCATCGCCGTCAACGATGTCGGCTTCTCGGACCGGGTGATCGCCCAAGCCGGCATCACGTCCATCGCCGGCCTCAAGGGCAAGAAGGTCGCGATCGCGGCCGGCACCTCGGGCGACATGCTGTTGCGGCTGGCGCTGCGCAAGGCCGGTATGGCGATGACCGACCTCGACATCGTGCAGATGGACCCGAGCACCATCGTGGCGGCCTTCGCCTCCAAGCAGGTCGACGCGGCCGGCATCTGGTATCCGTTCGTCGGCATCATCCAGAAGAGCGTTCCCGATCTGGTGGAGCTGGCCAAGAACGACGACTTCTATCCGCAGACCACATTTCCGAGCGTCTTCATTGCCCGCAACGATTTGGTCGAGGGCAATCCCGATCTCGTCCGCAACGTGGTGCGCGCCATCAAGGACGCGCAGGATTTTCGCGCCGCCAACCAGGACAAGGCGATCGAGATCACCTCCAAGCTGCTCGGCATTCCGGCCGACCAGTTGAAGACGGAGGCCGGTTATGGCCGCTTCATGACCTCGGCCGAACTGATCAAGCTGACCAAGGACGGCACCGTGAACGGCTGGTTCTCGACGATGAACGACCTGTTCAAGACCTTTGGCAAGCTCGAGACCTCGCTCGATCCCAAGGACTATTATCTGGGCGATCAATACATTTCGGCCTGACGGCCTTCTTGAAATCGCCCCTTGCAAATCGCAAGCCCCGGCAGCGAACCGGGGCCTGTTTCCTGACAATCACAGCAGCGACGAGCCATCCATGAACGTTCTCTACATCGACATCGACAGCCTCAGACGCGACCACCTCGGCTGCTACGGCTATCATCGCAACACCTCTCCCGTCATCGACAGCCTTGCCGGCGAGGGCATCCGCTTCGAGAACATCTATGTGTCCGATGTGCCTTGCCATCCGTCGCGCACGGCGCTGTGGAGCGGCCGCCACGGAATGCGGACCGGCGTGGTCGGCCATGGCGGCACCGCCTGCGAGCCGTTCCGCGAAGGCGCCGAGCGAGCCTGGGCCGGCACCTTCTACGAGGAAGGCTGGATGCGGGCGCTGCGCGATCTTGGCTACCACACCACGACCATCAGCAGTTTTGGCGAACGGCATGGCTGCTGGCATTGGTATGCCGGCTTTAACGAGATCATCAATCCGGGCAAGGCCGGCATGGAGAACGCCGACGAGGTTTCGGGCCTGGCGATCGACTGGCTGAAGCGCAATGGCTCGGCAAAAAAATGGTTCCTGCACGTCAATGTCTGGGACCCACACACGCCCTATCGCGCGCCGGACGCTTTCGGCGACCCCTTCGCCGACCAGCCGCTTCCCGACTGGATGACCAGGGCGGTATTCGAGAAGAGCCATGCCGGCTACGGCCCGCACAGCCCGCAGGAACCCTCGGGCTTCGACGTCGAGCCGGGCGGATCGAAATACCGGCGCATGCCGTCGCCGATCAGCGACATGGACACCGTCAAGGCCTGGTTCGACGGCTACGACACCGGCGTGCTCTATGCCGATTATCATGTCGGTCTCATCGTCGAGGAGTTGAAGCGGCAAGGCCTGTTCGACGACACGATCATCGTCATCGGCGCCGATCATGGCGAAAACCTCGGCGAGCTCAACGTCTGGGGCGACCATCAGACGGCTGACGAGTTCACCTGCAACGTGCCGCTGGTCATCCGCTGGCCCGGCGCCGAAGACATGCGCGGCGTCAATGGCGGCCTTCATTATCATTTCGACTGGGCCGCCACGCTGATCGACCGGCTCGGCGGCAACGTTCCGGCGCTTTGGGACGGGCGCTCCTTTGCACCGGCGCTCGCCGCGAAGGAGGAAGGTGGCCGCGATTTCCTGGTGCTGAGCCAGGGTGCGTGGGCGGTACAGCGCGGCGTGCGGTTCCGGCTCGGCGGGGCCGACTGGCTGATGCTGCGCACTTATCATGACGGCTACAAGGATTTCGGCCCGGTCAGCCTGTTCAATCTGAGTGAGGATCCGCATGAGCAGCATGATCTCTCAGGCTCCCGAAGCGATGTGGTCGATCATGCCAGCCGGCTGCTCGAGGACTGGCGCAGCGCCATGGCCATCCGCAGCGACAGCGATGTCGACCCGCTGGTGACGGTGATCCGGGAAGGCGGGCCGTTCCATTGCCTTGGCGAGTTGCCGGCCTATCTCGAAAGACTGCGCCGGACTGGCCGCACCGATGCGGCTGCGGCCCTCGAGCAGCGCCACCCGGCACCGCCGCCACGGCGCAAATCCCTGAACTGACCGGCCGGCGGCACTTGGCCGTGCCCTAGCAGCCAGTTGCCGCTGCCTCACGACAGGCCGGCCGGTTCGCCCTATCTCCATGCCGCCGGTCGGGTTTGGACCCGGCGATATGGAGGATGGGATCACGTGACATCGACGCCGATTGCCCGTCGCGAAGCGGCGCCCTTGCCTGTCGCGGCACTGATGGGCGCCATGGTGTCGATCCAGATCGGCGCCACCTTTGCCAAGGGCCTGTTCCCGCAGATCGGCGCGCAAGGCACGACGACGCTCAGGCTGGTCATCGGTGCGCTGATGCTGATCGCGGTGCTGCGGCCCTGGCAGATGCGGCCCTCGCGTGCCACCATGCCGTGGCTGGTCGCCTATGGGGTGACGCTCGCCGCGCTCAACCTCCTGTTCTACGCAGCGCTTGCCAGGATTCCGCTCGGCATCGCGGTGGCGCTGGAGTTTACCGGCCCGCTTCTGGTGGCGACCTTGAGTTCGCGGCGCGCCAGCGACTTTGCCTGGATCGCGCTGGCGGTGGCCGGCATCCTGCTGTTGTCGCCCCTCATTCATTCCCTCGCGCCCCTTGATCCGATCGGGGTGATGCTGGCGCTGGCGGCTGGCGGCTTCTGGGCGCTCTACATCGTGCTGGCCCAGAAGGCCGGCGCGGAGCTTGGCACCCGCACCACCGCCTACGGCATGGCCATCGCCGCCGTGCTGGTGCTGCCCTTCGGTGTCGCCCAGGCGGGATCCGCGCTGCTGGCGCCGTCGATCCTGGTCAGCGCGCTGCTGGTCGGCCTGTTTTCCAGCGCATTGCCGTTCTTCCTGGAGATGGTGGCGCTGACCCGCATGCCGGCGCGCATCTACGGCACGCTGACCTGCCTGGAGCCTGGGCTTGGTGCACTGGCCGGCTTCCTGTTCCTGCACGAAAGCCTGACCGCGACGCAACTGGCCGGGATCGCTGCCGTTGTTGTCGCCGCCTTCGGCACGGCGCTGACATCACGGCCGCCGGTTCCATCGCCGGAGTAGGGGGAGCGATTCGTCGGTACGGGGTATTTTCGAGTATTCCGGAATTCAGCCAGCCAGATCCGCGAAATCAGGCCAATCCTTGTTCAGGACGGCACTGAAATTGTCGCCTGGCGCACAAGTATTTCCGGCTCTGGACAGACCGTGATCTGGTCCAATACGGTGCGTGTCGAAATGAAGACGCGATTGTAGAAAAGGCCGGTCGTCCCTTGCAAAAGAACGTCTTCTCATCGGCGGATTTGCCGCCGCATCTGGATCATCGCGCACGCTTCGCGCTCTGGCAGGACATCCATGTCGCCGAGATATGGTCGGTCGAATACACGATTTCGGAAAGACTGTCGTTCGAAGCCGCGATCGAAGCCACCGCTGTCGGGTCGCTTGTGCTTGGGCAGATGGCCGGGACGATACGTCATGCCAGCCGCAAGGCGGGCAATATCGCCGCCGACGGTCGCGACGGCTATCTGCTGCTGGTCAACAATGGCGATACGGTGCTCAGCGGCACGCAGATTGGCCGCGATTATCACGTCGGCAAAGGCGAGGCCGCCCTGGTCTCGGCTTCGGAAGCGTTGCAGATGACCGGCGGCGACAGCAATGTCTGGGCCAATGTGGTGCTTCCCCGTGCCGTGCTGGAAAATGCCTTCGCTCATATAGAGGATCGGCTGGCGTTGACCGTCGGCGCCGACAATGAGGCGCTCGGCATGCTCAAGCGCTATTGCAGCTTCCTGGAAGCAGGCCCGGCCCTGGTCTCGCCCGACCTCATCGGCCACGCCACCGAAACCATCGTCGACCTGATCGGCCTGGCGACCGGCGCCAAGGGCGAAGCGGCCGAACTGGCGGGCCTGCGCGGCCTGCGCGCGGCAAGGCTGCAGGCCATACTGCAGAAGATGCGGGACAATTTCGCCGATCCCGCCATTTCGGCGCAGGGCGTTGCCGGGCAATTGCGGCTCTCGGTCCGCTATGTCCATGACCTGCTGCAGGAAACCGGGGTGAGCTTTGCCGAGCGCATTCTCGAACTGCGCTTGCAGAGGGCGCATCGGATGCTGTCCGACAGGCGCAACGACCGCATGCGGATCAGCGAGATCGCGCTGCTCAGCGGTTTTTCCGACGTGTCCTATTTCAACCGCTGCTTCCGCCGCCGCTTCGGCTCGACGCCGGGCAGCGCCAGATAGTTTCCGACAGCCACCGAATGCACGGCGCGCCGATCGACTGAGGCTGAAAAGCCACACCGACCGGGAAAGCGCCGTGGTGCTTTCCCCGACAATTCGGGTGCGGCCCAGCCCAAGACGCGGCCGGCGGACAATGCAACACCGGATTTCTCGGCAACAGCTGGTCCTCCGCTGGCATCCGCGGCGGCGACCACGACAATTTTGGGGCGGCAGACAACAATGAAAATTCTTCTTCTCGCAACGGCATTGATCCTCGCGCCGGCCGGCATGGCGTGCGCCGCAGATATCAGCGAGGCTTCGCCCGTCGCCTCCTCCTACGACTGGTCCGGCCTCTATGCCGGCGTTCACTTCGGCTATGCATCCGGAAAGTCCAATCTGTTCATCGGCGGCGCTGGCCCCGGCGGCACCGACATCAACGCTCCCCTCGATCCGAGCGGTTTTGTTGGCGGCGTGCATATCGGCGTCAACCAGGAATTGGCGAACAGCTTCGTGCTCGGTGCCGAGGCTGACATTGCGTACAGCAATGTAGATGCGGTGGGCACCTTCGCCGGTGCCGGCGCGCTGTTCAAGAGCGAAGTCAAATGGTCGGGCTCGGCGCGGCTGCGGGCTGGTTATGCTTTCGATCGCACCTTGCCTTACATCACAGCAGGCGTGGCCGCTGCCAAATATGAAGTGAGCGTGATGACCACCGGCCCCGGCGGTACAATACCGGTCCATGACGAAACCCATCTTGGCTGGACGGCTGGGGCTGGCGTTGAGCACGCCTTCACCGACAGGTGGATCGCGCGGGTCGAATATCGCTACTCCGACTTCGGCAAAAAGGACGTTTCGGTACCGCTTTTTGGTCTTGGAACGGTTGCGAACTTCGATCTCAAGACTCACGATGTCAGGGTCGGGCTCAGCTACAAGTTCTGACCTAGCGTCGCTGAACAAACCCCCGCGCTTTTTTCGCGCGGGGCGAGGCAATAGTTTCGGGATAGCAAACGATGAAAACCATTCTTCTCGCCACGGCCTTCATCCTCACGCCTGTCGGTATGGCGTCCGCAGCGGACACCAGTGAAGCCTTGCCTGTCGCGGCCACCTACGACTGGTCCGGCGGCTATATTGGCGCGCATGCCGGATATGCCTGGGGGAACGCAAGGGCAGGGCAAGTCTTTGCCCCGGACAGCTTCGACAATTACGGCTGGGGCTACAGTCCGTCCGGTGGTTTCGGCGGTCTTTACGCCGGCTACAACAAGCAGTTCGACGGTGGGCTGGTTCTCGGCATCGAGGGCGACTACAGTTTCGCAAGCGTGAAGGACACGACGCTCTATCGGGCGCTCGGCATCGATGACCCGGCCTTTGGCGGCGAGCTCAAGATGGAGTCAGTTGGCTCCGTGCGCCTGCGGGCCGGCTATGCGATGGATCGCTGGCTTTCCTTTGTCACCGGCGGCCTGGCTGTGGCAAGCTACAAGCACACCACCACCGACATTCCGGGCGGTCCCTATGCCGACGTGAAGGATACCGTAACGGGCTATACGCTGGGCGCCGGCGCCGAATACGCCGTCACCGACAATTGGGTGGTTCGCGGCGAGTACCGGTTCGCCGATTTCGGCCGCCACAACTCCCTGCGTCACGCGCTCGTCAACGGCGCTCCCCTCAATCCCGACGAGATCGAACTGACGACGCATGATGTCCGGATCGGCGTCGCCTATAAGTTCTGATCGTTGGAACTGCCGAACTCCTCCAAGCGGGCTCCGAGGGGGAGTTCGGCAGCTTCGGTGTCGCTCTCTAGATCAGCTTCTCCAGCGTGATCGGCAGATCCCTGATCCTCTTTCCCGTCGCATGGAACACCGCGTTGGCAATCGCCGGCGCCACACCGACAATGGCCAGTTCGCCAACGCCCTTGCCGCCGAGCACCGAGGAATGCAGGTCGGGGATGCCGACCGAGATCACCTCGATGTCGGGGATGTCGGCATTGGTCGGCACGAGGTAGTCGGCGAGGTTGTCATTGACGATGCGGCCGTGGCGGCGGTCGACGATGCCTTCTTCCAATAGCGCCTGGCCGATGCCCATGATGATGCCGCCCTTCCATTGGCTTTCGGCAAGTTTCGGGTTGTAGAGCCGGCCCGAATCCAGCGCCGACACCACACGCGATACACGCACCGTGCCGAAATCCTCGTCGACGCGCACCTCGATGAAATGCGCGCACCAGGAGTGGCGGGAATAGTCGCCCTCGGTGTGCGGCACCGACATGGCGATGGTGGTGTAGTTCTTGTAGCGATCCTCTGGCGTCGAATTGGCCGGCATGGTGTCGCCGGTGGCTTCGATGTGGTCGCGGCCGACGCTCTTGAGCAGTTCGGCGACGGAGACATCGGGGCCGTCGCCGCGCGGCGAAGCGATACGGCCATTGGCGACGACCAGCGTGTTGGCCTGCAGCGCGTGGAAGGGCGAGCGTGGATCGCTGATGGCGAGGCCCACCAACTGGTCGAGGGCCGAGGTTGCCGCCTTGTAGACCGCACCCGTCATCACGCCGGCCAGCCGCGAACCGCCGGTGACGCCGGCGCGCGGAAAGCGGGAGTCACCGAGCTTCACCACCACGTCGTCAGCTCGCACGCCGAGCGTTTCGGCGGCGGTCTGCGCCAGGATGGTGTAGGTGCCCTGGCCCATGTCGATCGAGGAGCTTTCGACCTCGACCGAACCATCGGCCAGGATGCGCACGAGCGCCTCGCCATAGGCGCGTCGCACCGGATAGGTGCCGGCGGCGACGCCCCAGCCGATCAACTGGTTGCCGTCGCGCATCGAGCGCGGTTCGGGTGTGCGCCTGGACCAGCCGAAGCGTTCGGCGCCTGCAGCAAAAGCCTCGCGCAACTGCCTGGTCGACCAGGCTTTTTTGGCATGTGGATCCTGCTCGGCATAGTTTCGGAGCCGGATCTCCAGCGGATCGATGCCGACCTCGTAGGCAAGCTCGTCGATGGCGCTTTCGATGCCGAAGGCTGAGGGGTTTTCGCCCGGCGCGCGCATGGCGCCTGGCACCACCGAATTGACCCGTACGACATTCTGCTTCGAGGAGAAATTCGGCGTTGTGTACATGATCGAGGTGACCGATCCGAGCGGCTCGACCCACATGCCGTCGATGGATGTTTCATTGACGCCGCGATGCACGATCGACTGGATCTTTCCCTGCACGTCGGCGCCGATCGTCACCGTCTGGCGCGTCGCCGCGCGGCCGCCATAGCCGGTAAAAGTCTGCGGCCGGGTCATCACCAGCCGCACCGGCCGGCCGAGCATTTTGGCCGCACAGGCGGCCACCGCGCCATGGCTGAGCGCCAGCGCCTTGGAGCCGAAGCCGCCGCCAATATAGGGCGACACCAGCCGCACGTTCTCGAACGGCACACCGAACCACTCGGCATAGGTGCGCGCCATGCCGTCCAGCCATTGGCTCGGCTCCCACACGGTGAGCCGGTCGCCCTCCCAGCGGGCGATCAGGCCATGCGGCTCCATCGGCGCCTGGTACTCGCGCGGCGTGTTGTAGGCGGCGCAGATGCGGACCGGCGCCGAGGCAAACGCACCTTGCGCGTCGCCCCACTCCTTGGTCATGGCGTCGATCGCGATGCCATCGCCGGCCTTGCCGTCGCTGAGGTCAACGATGGCAGGCGTTTCCTCATAGCTGACCTTGACCAGTGCCGCCGCCGCGACCGCCCGCTCGAAGGTCTCGGCGACCACGGCGGCGACATGCTGACCCGAAAAGGTGATGTCGCGCGCGAGCGGGCAATACGGCTTGTCGGGCGGCGGCGTGCCGAACCAGTCCGCCGCGGTTTTCAGGCTGATGATGGTGTCCGGCGTCAGCACCTGCAGCACGCCGGGCGCCACCTCGGCGGCAGTGGTGTCGATCGCGCGCACCTTGCCCGATGCAATCGTGCTCTCGACCAGGACGGCGTAGGCGAGGCCTTCGAGCTGCTGCTCGACGGCGTATTTCGCCGCACCGGTGATCTTGGCCGGGCCGTCGATGCGCGACAGCCGGCCGCCGACGGCTTCGGCAAAAGCGCCGTCGGACGCATCCCCATGCCTGATGTTGTGGACGGTCATGCCGTCTCTCCCAATTTGCGGATGGCGCGGGCGACGACGCGCGGCGCCAGTTCGACCTTGTAGTGGTTGGCGCCATGATCGACAGAGCCTTCGACGGCGAGCAGGCTGGCGGCGCGCACAGTGTCCGGCTCCAGCACCTTGCCCTTCAGCGCGTTTTCCACGGCCCGCGCACGCCACGGCTTGGTCGCGACGCCGCCAAGCGCGACGCGCAAATCGCGGATCGTTCGGCCGTCGGGTTCGAACTCTATGCCGACCGCCGCGCTCGCGGCGGCAAACTCATAGGATTGCCGGTCGCGGATCTTGAGATAAGTCGAACGCCGGGCAGAGGCCGAGCCGGGGATCTCGATCGCGGTGATCATCTCGCCCGGTTCGATCGCGTGCTCCCTGTCCGGCGTGGTGCCGGGCAGCAGGAAAAAGTCGTCGACCGGGATGTGGCGCTCGCCCAGATGCACGATCGCATCGAAGGCGACCAGCGCCACGGCGAGGTCGCCCGGATACATGGCGATGCACGCGTCGCTGATGCCAAGCACCGCATGGCCACGGGTAACGCCGCCGATCGCCGAACAGCCAGAGCCGGGCTCACGCTTGTTGCAGGCTGGGAAATTCGCAGGATCGCGGAAATAAGGGCAGCGCGTGCGCTGCATCAGATTGCCGCCGATAGTCGCCATGTTGCGGATCTGCGCGGAAGCCGCCTGCCACAGGGCTTCCGATACCGCAGGAAAGCGGCTTTTGATGTCGGCATGGTCGGCGACATGGCTCATCCTGGCCAGCGCGCCGATGGTGGCGCCGCGTTCGTTCACCTCGATCCTGTCCAACCCTTTGAGATGAGCGATGTCGACCAGCGTCTCGGGCTCAGCGACGCCGCATTTGGCGAGGTCGATCAGCGTGGTGCCGCCGGCCAAGAGCATGGCGCCGGGCAGGGCGGCCGCCTGGCGTGCCGCATCGAGCGAATTGGCGCGCACATACGAAAAATTCCTCATGATGCGGCCTCCAATGCTGCCTGGCGGACAGCGGCGACGATGTGCGGATAGGCGCCGCAGCGGCAGAGGTTGCCGGCCATATACTCGCGGATTTCTTCGTCGGAGCCGGCATGGCCTTCGCGGATGCAGGCGACCGCCGACATGATCTGGCCCGGCGTACAATAGCCGCACTGGAAGGCGTCCTGTTCGAGGAAGGCAGCCTGCACGGGATGCATTTCGCCCTCCCGTGCAAGCCCCTCTATGGTGGTGACGGTGCGGCCCTCGACTTGTGCGGCCAGCGTCAGGCAGGCCAGCACGCGCTCGCCGTCGATATGCACGGTGCAGGCGCCGCACTGGCCGTGGTCGCAGCCCTTCTTGGTTCCGGTCAGGCCGAGGCGATCGCGCAAGGCATCGAGCAGCGTGACGCGCGGCTCGAGTTGCAGATCGTGATCACGGCCGTTGATGTCGAGATGGACTGGGATCGTTGTTTTGGTCATGGGCGTCGGGCTCCAGTTGCTTGACGCGAAGTCGTTGATTTCATCTTTGGCAGCCGGCGGGGACCTGGCGCCGGCTGTGCGGCCCTTCGCTGCCGCTCCCCGCCTTCGGGCGTTCAGCCCCTTAGAAAGGTCCACTGGACTTTTTGGTGCGCCCGAAGGCGGACCGGGCCTTCACCATTCGTCGTTCGGGAAGCCAAGCAATTGGCTTCCCATCCGCTAGGTGGACCACTCCTCACCCCAGCAGGTCCTCGATGCGGACCGGAAAGCGCCGCGGCCGCACGCCGGTCGCATGCCAGACCGCATTGGCGACGGCGCCGGCCGTGCCGGTGATGCCGATTTCGCCGACGCCCTTGATGCCGAGCGCGTTGACGTGAGGGTCGTCCTCGTGGACCAGCAACGCCTCGACCGATGGAACGTCGGCATTCACCGGGACATGATATTCGGCGAGGTTGGCATTCTGGATCCGGCCAGAGCGCCGGTCGGTGATGGCTTCCTCATGCAGCGCGAACGAGACGCCCCAGATCATGCCGCCATAATACTGGCTGCGCACCAGCCTGGGATTGATGACCCGTCCGGCGGCGAACGCGCCGACCAGCCTTGTGACACGGATCTGGCCAAAATCCGGATCGACCTTCACCTCGGCAAACACGGCACCGTGCGCGTGCTTGGCATAGGCCTCCTGAGACGCCGGGTCGGGAGCGCCCTTGCCGTGGCCCTCGATCTCGGTGAGGCCCGCGCGCGTGAGGATCTCGGCGTAGCTTTCACCGCGGCTTTCATCGTCGCGCCGATAGAGGCGGCCGCCGCGCGCCAGCACGCCTTCATTGCCGGCGCCGTAGAGCGGCGAGCCCTCGTCGCCGGTGGCGAGATCGGCGAGCCTGGCGATGACGGCGGCGCCCGCATTGTGGATCGCCATGCCGGCCGTCGCCGTGTGGCCGGAGCCGCCGGCAATGCCTGCATTGGGCAGATCGGAGCTGCCGGCCCTGAAATCGACCTGGTCGATATCCAGTCCCAGTCCGTCGGCGGCGATCTGGGCGAAGGCGGTCCAGGCGCCTTGCCCCATGTCCTGAGCGCCGGTCTCCATCACGCCGCTGCCATCGGCTCTCAGCACCGCCCGCGCTTCGGCCTGGAACATGATCGCCGGGAAGGTCGCCGTGCCCATGCCCCAGCCGGTCAGGAAACCGTCGGCGTCGCGCATCAGCCGAGGCTGAAGCGGGCGGCTCGCCCAGCCGAACGTCTCGGCCGCTTGCCTGTAGCATTCACGCAGCGCCTTGGAGGAAAACGGCTTGCCGGTCATCGGCTCGACCTCGGCATAGTTCCGCAGCCGGAATTCCAACGGGTCCATGCCGCAGGCGTAGGCTGCCTCATCGATAGCGCTCTCCAGCGCGATCGAGCCGGTGGCTTCGCCGGGCGCCCGCATGAACAGCGGCGTACCGGTATCGAGCCGCACCGCATCGTGCGAGGTGGCGATGGCCGGGCTGGCATAGAGCGTGTGCGAGGCATCCGCCGCCGGTTCGAAGAAATCGTCGAACGTGCTCGACGCGGTCTTGGCGTGATGGTCGAGTGCCGTCAGCCGCCCTTCGCCATCCATGCCCATGCGCAGCGTCTGGCGCGTCGGCGCACGGTGGCCGACCGGCCCGTACATCTGCTCACGTTGCAGCACCAGCTTGACCGGACGGCCGACGAGACGCGCCGCCAGGATGCCGAGCACCTGCGGCCCGGAGATCATGCCTTTCGAACCGAAGCCGCCACCCAGGAACGGGCTGCGGATGTGGATGTTCTCCGGCGCGATGCCGAACAGGCCGGCGATGCGGCCCTGCGCCATGGCAAGGCCCTGGCTCGGTGTGTCGATCGACAGTGTGTCGCCTTCCCAGGCGACGACGATCGCATGCGGCTCCATGGCGTTGTGGTACTGGGCCGGCGTCTCGTAGGTGGCTTCGATCCGCGTCTTTGCGGATTTAAGGCCGACCTCGACATCGCCCTTGTGCTGCACGGCCGGACCGCCGACGCCGACAGCACGCGGCACGAAACTTTCGGCGCCGTCGAGGCCAACGCGCGCCGGCATCACTTCATAGCGCGGCGACAGCAGCGCCGCCCCCTCGGTCGCCGCCTCCAGCGTCTCGGCGATCACCACGGCGATGCTCTGATTGGGGTAGCGGACCTGGTCGTTCTGCAAGAGGTCGAGCCGGAACATGAAGGGATGGTCCTTGGCGTCCGGATCGGCGGCGAGCGCTGGCCGGTTCTTGGGCGTCATCACCTCGACCACGCCCTTGTGTGCCTTGGCCGCCTCGACATCCAGCGCAGCGACGCGGCCGCGCGCGATGCTAGAGACAGCGAGCACGGCGTAGAGCATGCCGGGCGGATGGTTGTCGGCGGCATAGCGCGCGGCTCCGGTGACTTTCAGAAAGCCGTCGCGGCGGGTCAGCGGCTGGCCGATGCTGGAGCCTTGCCGGGCATGGGCGGGTTGCTGGTTGAGGCTGAGTTCAAGCGTCATGGCGCGCTCCAGGAATGTTCGAGAACGGGGAGGCAGGAAGGGCCGGCAGACGCTCGGGCGTTCCCGAAAGCGCAGACATCAGCGCCCTGATCACGATGCGGCGGGCAAGCTCGATCTTGAAGGCATTGTCGCCGGAAGGGCTGGCATCGGCCAAGGCAGCGTCCGCGGCGCTGGCGAAGGTCGCCTCGCTGGCGTCCGCGCCAAGCAGGACGGCTTCCGCCGAGCGTGCCCGCCACGGCTTGGCCGCGACGCCGCCCAGCGCCAGCCTTGCGGCGCGGATCTTGCCGCCGTCGACGACAAGCGCTGCTGCGGCCGATACGACGGCAAAGGCATAGGAGGTGCGCTCGCGGACTTTGAGGTAACGGGCATTGGCGGAGAAGGAGGCAGCCTCCGCCGGAAGGCGCACCGCCACGACCAGGTCGCCGGGCTCCAGCGCATTCTCCCGCTGCGGCGTTTCGCCGGGAAGCCGGTGAAATTCCTCCAGCGAAACATGGCGCCGGCCCTTCTTGCCTTCGATCTCGACCACGGCGTCGAGCGCCACCAGCGGCACGCAGAAATCCGACGGGTGGGTGGCGATGCAGGCGTCGCTCCAGCCGAGCACGGCGTGCAGGCGGTTTTCGCCGCCCAGCGCATCGCAGCCGGCGCCTGGCTCGCGCCTGTTGCAGGCGCTGGCTGTGTCGTAGAAATAGCTGCAGCGCGTGCGCTGCAACAGATTGCCGCCGACGGTGGCGGCGTTGCGAAGCTGCGCCGAAGCACCCGACAGCAGCGCCTCGGCCACCGCCGGATAGGATTTGGCGAACGCCGGATCGTAAGCAAGCTCGGCATTACGGACCAGCGCGCCGATGCGCAGGCCACCATCGTCCAGCCGTTCGATGCGGTTGAGCTCCGGCAGCCGGGAGATGTCGACGATACGCTCGGGACTGGTGATGCCGCCTTTCATCAGGTCGAGCAGATTGGTGCCGCCGGCGAGATAGGCCGAGCCCGGCTCGGCTGCCGCGGCGATGGCGTCGGGAATGGTGGCGGGCCTGATGTAATCGAAGTCTCTCATGCCGCGGTCCTCCGGTCGGCTTTGACAAGCTGTTGCTGGGCTTCCAGGACGGCCTCGACGATGCCGCCATAGGCCGCGCAGCGGCATATGTTGCCGCTCAGCCCCTCGCGGATGCGTTCGGGATCGTCGCCGGCCTGTCCCTCGGCGATCAGGCCGAGCGTGCTCATGATCTGGCCGGGTGTGCAGAACCCGCACTGGAAGCCGTCATGGGCGATGAAGGCGGCCTGCACCGGATGCAGTTCCTCGCCGTTGGCGACGCCTTCGATGGTCAAGACCTGGGCGCCGTCATGGCTGACCGCCAGCGCCAGGCATGAGTTGATGCGCTTGCCGTCGACCAGCACCGTGCAGGCGCCGCATTGGCCGCGGTCGCAGCCCTTCTTGGTGCCGGTGAGATCGAGCCGCTCGCGCAGCAGGTCGAGCAGGGTTACGCGTGGATCGACCTCCAGTTGGTGTCGGTGGCCATTGATGGTGAGGGTAATGGGAAGGCTGGTCATGGGCGTCTGGCTCCAGTTGCTTGACGCGGATGGGATTGAACTGGTGCCTTGCCGCAGAAGGGCAAGGTAACCGTTGGGTCAGGTCTTGACGGCGAAAGCGGAGATGGCGGATCTCCCGCGAGGCAGGCGGGCAGGGGAGATGTCGGCTTGCGTGTTCGAAAGACGTGACATACCGGTTCCCCTGATTATATGATAAAGGTGCTCCACTAAAACGGAGGCGCCTCCGTTTATTACGTGGTGGCTGACCCTGCCGGGTTCAAGCCCCCTGACACGATGTGGAGAAAAAATTGGCCAGCGAGCCGTCCGCCATTGCTGAACAGAAGGCCGAGGCCGTAGACGCAAAGCCGCTGCGCGCCGATGCGCGGCGCAACCGCGACCGGCTGGTCGAGGTGGCGGTGTCAGTCTTTGCCGAGCGCGGCATCGATGGCTCGCTGGAGGAGATCGCGCGCCGCGCCGGCGTCGGCATCGGCACGCTCTACCGGCATTTCCCGACGCGCGAGCATCTGGTCGAGGTGGTCTATCGTCGTGAGGTGGAGGCGCTGTGCGCGGCCGCCGGCGAGCTTGCCCAAAAACATCCGTCCGATGTCGCGCTGGAACAGTGGATGCAGCGCTTCGTCGACTACATCGCCACCAAGCGCGGCCTGGCGACCAGCCTGCGCATTGTGCTCACCACCAATTCGACGCTGTTTTCCGACACGTTCGGCCGGGTGTCGCAAGCCTTGCGACGCCTGGTCGAGGCGGCGGTGGCCGACGGCACCATCCGCGGCGACGTCGACGCTTCCGACGTGCTGCACGCGCTGGGCGGCATCTATTCAGCGCCCGACACCCCCGAATGGCGCGACCGCTCGCGCCGGCTGGTCAAGCTGTTGATGGACGGGTTGCGGTTCGGGGCTGCAAAGGCACAATGAGGCGACCAGATTCCGGCCGTGCAAAACCAGACCTATCGATGAGTTGAGGGGATACGATGTATGTAGGCCGTTCCTACAAACTGATCGATTTCGCGCTGTGGTCGCGGCGCAGCGTCATCTACATGGTGGTGGTGAGCGGTCTGGCCGTGGCGGCCTACCGTCTTCCAGGCATCGCCGGGTTTTCGGTGCCATGGTCGGTGGTGCTGGTGCTTGGCACCACCGTGTCACTCGTCGCCGGGTTCAAGAATTCGCAGGTGTTCACCCGCAGCAGCGACGCGCTGCAGGCTTTTACGCAAATTACGGCCAGCAGCCGTTTGTGGTCCAATTTCTGCAGGGATTTCCTCGACGCGCCGACGGCCAGGCAGCTCATCTATCGCCACATCGCCTGGATGACGGCATTGCGCTTTTCTCTGCGCCGGCCGATGCCATGGGAGTCCATGGCGCGGGCCGCCAATATCGAATACCGGCGGCGCTACCGTATCCATGAGGATGCGAGCTCGGTCGGCGACGAATTGCGTCCGCTGCTCGCCGAACAGGCCGAGGACGTCCTGAAATCGCCCCAGCCGGCGATAGCCCTGCTCGAACTGCAATCTGTCCAGGTCAATGCGCTGTTCAAGGACACAAAGCTCCCTCCTCAGATCTATGGCGAACTGACCAAGCTGATCCGCGACTTCCATGACCAGCAGGCGCGCTGCGATCGCATCAAGAACAATCCCTATCCCCGGCAATACGCCATCGTCAGTTCGATGTTCGTGATGATCTTCTGCACACTGTTGCCGTTCGGGGTCGTTCCCGTCTTTGCCGATATGGGCAAACTGGGTGGCGCGCTCGGGTCGATAGCGATCTGGCTGACGATCCCGTTCAGCACGCTGCTCGGCTGGGCCTACATGTCTCTCGACCAGGTCGGCGAAAGCAGCGCCAACCCGTTCGAGGGCAACGCCAACGACGTTCCGATCTCGCAGATCTGCCGCGACATCGAGATCGAGTTGCGTAGCGGGCTCGGCGAGACCGACCTTCCCAAGCCCCTGCTGCCGGTCAACGACATCGCGACCTAGGCAGGATCACGACGAAGGCGCGGTCCCCGGCGGTCCCCTTCATCGTGCTGCTGGCGGAGGACGCTCAAACGTCAAGGCAGACCTTGCCGAAATGCTTTCGGGATTCGTAATGCGCGAAGGCGGTGGCGATGTCCTGCAGCGGAAAGTGGCGGTCTATGACGGGCTTCAGCCTGTTGGACTCTATCGCGCGGATCATATCCTCCTGGTCGGCCCGGCTGCCGATGGAAATGCCGCTGATGCGGATCTGGTTGGAAAACAGGGCTGGGATAGACACTTCCGCCGCAAAGCCGGTCAGGACGCCGACCAGCGCGATGTGACCGCCCGTGCGGCAGGCGACAATCGACTGCGCCAGCGTGGCGGGTCCGCCGACCTCGATCACGTGATCGACGCCGCGCCCGCCCGTCAGATCCTTGGCCTTGCGGCCCCAGTCCGGGACGGACTTGTAGTTGATGACGGCGTCGGCTCCGAGGCGCTTGAGCCTTTCCAGCTTCTGCTCGTCGGATGAGGTGGCGATGACCCGGGCGCCGGCGGCCTTGGCGAATTGCAGCGCGAACAACGATACACTGCCCGAGCCGAGGACCAGCACTGCGTCGCCCGGCTTCACCTTGCCGCACACAATCAGGCCGCGCCAGGCAGTAACGCCCGTGCAGGTGAGCGACGCCGCCTCGACATGCGTATAGCCTGCCGGTGCCCTGGTGAAAGCATGCGCCGGCATGCAGACATACTCGCTGGCGAAGCCGTCGAAACTTTCTCCCGGAATGTCGCGCCGGGTCGAGGGCGTCATGTCACCGCCCAGCCACCAAGGATAGAAGACGCTGACGACGCTGTCTCCGGGCCTGAGTGCATCGACACCGTCGCCGAGGGCAATTACTTCGCCGGCGCCGTCGGAGAGCGGAACGCGGCCGTCGGCGAGAGGCATCTTGCCTTGCACGGCAAAGTCGTCGCGCATGTTCAACGCGCAGGCCCGGATCCTGACCAGCACCTCGCCCGGCCCTGGCTGGGGCGGATCTTCCTCGACCAGGTCGAGATTGCCCAAGCCGCCCGGCGCTCTCAGCCTGACCAGTCTCATTGTCTTCTCCGATGTGTGGGGTGTCTAGAATTGGAAGGGCCTAGCGGGCCTGCCGGCCGGAGATCACCCGCAGCCAGGGCGCCAGATGAAAGGCGCTCATCAGCAGATACATCGCAGCCATGCCCGTGAGGGGCGAGGCGTCGGTGCCCATGCACTGCATGGCCGCATCGCCGCTGAAGATGCAGGTGAGCAGCGCCATCACGGCGAAGGTCGGTGCCGCGGCAAGGCAAAGCCAGTCGGCCAGCCCGAGGGTGGCGGCTTCTGGGATCGTGCTGCCGGCACCTGTGTGGATATCGCTCATCGCCTTGATCCTTGATGATCATGCCAGTCACGACAGGTTCCTCTCTCCAGGGAGTGGGGAGAGGAACCCAGACTGGACAACCGTTACTGCTCGCCCTTGTCCCTGAACGCGGCCTCGCCGGCAGCAGACACTTCTTCCCATTTCTTGTCGGCCCCGGCGTCGTAATTGTCGTGCCAGTTCCACCAGGAGTAGAGTGGAGTCTGCGGATAGCCTTCGGGCGAATCCTCCCAGATTTCCTGGCGGCCGAGCGGCGTCGCGTCGAGATAGCTCCAGACGGTGCCCATCGCTTCGTCGCCGCGGCTGTTAATCAAGTAGGTGCGGAAGATGCGATCGCCGTCACGGATGAAGACGTTGTGGCCGTGCCATTCGTCGACACCGAAGTCCTTGTCGAAACTGTCAGTGATTGTGTACCAGGGCATCTGCCAGCCCATCCGCTGCTTCAGCCGCGCAATGTCGGCCTGCGGGGCACGCGAAGCGTAGGCAAGCGTGGTGTTGCGGGCGTTGAGATGGGCGAGGTGGCCGACCTGGTCGGCGCCCAGCGAACAGCCGCGGCAGGCGTGATCGGGCCAGCCATGCACGCCGGGCTCGAAGAAGGCGCGATAGACGATCAGCTGGCGGCGGCCTTCGAACAGATCGAGCAGGCTCGCTCTGCCGTTCGGTCCCTCGAACACATAGGCCTTGTCGACTTCCATCCACGGCATGCGCCGGCGCTCGGCGGCCAATGCGTCCTTGGCGCGCAGTGTTGCCTTTTCCTTCACCAGCATCTGTTCGCGGGCGGCTTCCCAGTCCTGCCTCGAAACGATGGGCGGGGTCTTCATTGCGATGTGCTTGGTCATTGGTCGTCTCCTTTGCCAGTCTGTTGTCGCTTGCTGTCAGCCAGAATAGGGCGGTGAAGCGGGAGGGTGGGAGTTACAAGTGTGACGGGATTTGCAGGAGCCGGCCCGTCGCAGCAGGGGTGGCGCATCCTCACGGTGCCTTCGGCCGGGTGGAGAGGAGTGTCGGTTGGCATTGTCGGTTCTCCCTTGGCGTGCCGTGCGTTGCCGATAGTTGCCGATGCGGCTTGCCGGTTGACGGTACGGATTTAAGTTAGGGCGGCGACGCACAAGGGTGGGAGTTACAAGTGTGACGGGATTTGAATGGATTCGCTGATCACCGCGGCTGCGCTGGCACTGGCCGGAGGCGACCCGCTCGGCGCGCTGGATCGCGTCGCCTTGCGCGAAGACCCGCCGGCGCTGGCGCTGCGCGGCATTGCCATGGCGCAGCTCGGTGATCTCGATCGCGCCAAGGCGCTGCTGCGGCGTGCCGCGCGCGGCTTCGGCCCGAAAGAGGCGGTAGCGCGTGCCAGATGCGTCGTTGCCGAGGCCGAGATCGCGCTGGTCTCGCGGGATCTCGGCTGGCCGGCCAAGGCTTTGGATGCGGCGCGGGCGACGCTGGAAAAGCATGGCGACCGGCTGAACGCAGCGCATGCCGGCCATCTCAAGGTGCGGCGCCTGCTATTGATCGGCCGTCTCGACGAGGCCGAAGACGTGCTGGCGGGGCTCGACCCGGCACCGCTTCCGCCGGCCTCGCGCGCCGCCCACGAACTTGCCGTCGCCGGCATCGCGATGCGGCGCCTCAAGACGAAGCCGGCGCGCAGGGCGTTGGAGTGGGCACGCCACGCCGCCCGCCAGGCCGGCATTGCGGGGCTCATCGCTGAAGTCGACCGCGCATTCCTGGCGCTGGACACGCCGGCGGCACGGCTGATCGCGGCTGGCGAGCAGCGCCCGTTGCTGCTTGAGGACGTCGAGGCGTTGCAGGCGTCGCCGGCGCTGCTGGTCGATAATTTCCGATATGTCGTGCGCCAACAGGACAAAACGGTCTCGCTGGCCACGCGCCCGGTTCTGTTCGCGCTGGCCCGTACGCTCGCCGAAGCGTGGCCAGGCGATGTGTCGAGGGCAACGCTGATCGCGCAAGCCTTCGGCGGCAGGCACGCCGATGAATCGCATCGGGCGCGGCTGCGGGTCGAGATCGGCCGGCTGCGCACCGAATTGCGGGGCTTGGCCGACATCGGCGCCACCAGCCAGGGCTTTGCGCTGGCGCCGCGCCAGGCACGCGAGGTGCTGGTGCTGGCGCGGCCGATCGAGGAGCGGCACGCGGCGGTGCTGGCTTTCCTTGCCGACGGTGAATCCTGGGCGAGTTCGGCGTTGGCGCTGGCGCTTGGCACCGGCCAACGCAGCGTGCAGCGGGCGTTGGAGCAGCTTGGCGAGGCCGGCAAGGTGCAGTTTTTCGGTCACGGCCGGGCGCGCCGCTGGATGACGCCTCCACTGGTGGGATTCACGACCACCTTGTTACTCCCGGCACCGCTGCCGAACGGTTAGGAAGTGACATCGGATCTCAGTGAGGACAAGGACATGAAACAGTCAACGGCCGAAATCCTGCGCGAATACGGGCCCTTTGCCGATGTGGAGAGGGTGCATGGGGTGAGCTTTGACGGCAACAATGTCTGGTTTGCCTCGGGCGAGAAGCTGAACGCCTTCGATCCGGAGAGCGGGCAGAACCTGCGCTCGATCGATGTCGCGGCGCATGCCGGCACCGCCTGGGACGGCCAGCATTTCTTCCAGCTTGCCAACGACCTGATACAGAAGATCGACCCTGATACCGGCCAGGTGCTGGCGACCATTCCGGCGCCCGGTGGTGGCGGCGATTCCGGGCTGACCTGGGCCGAAGGAACGCTCTGGGTGGGACAATACCGCGAACGCAAGATCCACCAGGTCGACCCGGAAACCGGTGCGATCCTGCGCACCATCGAATCCAACCGCTTCGTCACCGGGGTGACATGGGTCGAGGGCGAGCTGTGGCACGCCACCTGGGAAGGCGACCAGAGCGACCTGCGCCGCGTCGACCCGAAATCAGGCAAGGTTCTGGAGAAGCTCGACATGCCGGCCGGGATGGGTGTGTCGGGGCTGGAATCCGATGGCGGCGACCGCCTTTATTGCGGCAGCACATCCGCCGGGGTGGTGCGGGCGGTGCGCCGGCCGCGGTGAGGATGCGGCCGACGCCGAAGTCACACTTGCAGGCGCACTTCACACGGCAATTTGTCCGCTGTCGGCTGGCCGTTGCCCCTTGTCGGACCTAGATAGGCTGTGCGCCGGGCGGACGCCCGGCCCAGCTTTGCAAAGGATCCCTCATGCCTGAACAGCCCACCATGCCCGAACAGATTGCATTGAACGACGGCTCCGCCATTCCCCAACTCGGCCTCGGTGTGTGGCAGGTCGACCAGGACATCACCGCCGACGTGGTGGGTTGGGGCATCGAGGCCGGCTATCGCCTGATCGACACCGCCGAAGGCTATCAGAACGAGGAAGGGGTCGGAGAGGCGATCCGCAGTGCCGGCGTGCCGCGGGCTGAGCTGTTCATCACCTCGAAACTGCGCAACGGCGCGCACCAGCGCGATGCGGCCTTGCGCGCCTTCGACGAGACGATGGAGAAGCTCGGCGTCGAACAGATCGACCTGTTCCTGATCCACTGGCCTGTGCCCAGCCAGGACAAATATGTCGAGGCCTGGAAGACGCTGGTCGAACTCAGGCAGGCCGGCCGCATCAAATCGATCGGCGTTTCGAACTTCAACCAGGACCATCTGGAGCGGATCATCGGCGAGACCGGCGTGACGCCCGTCGTCAACCAGATCGAGCTGCATCCCCAGTTCCAGCAGCGCGGTGTCAGGGACTTTCATGCCAAGCACGACATCCGTATCGAAAGCTGGAGCCCTCTGGGCAGCGGCCGGCTGCTCGGCGATCCGACCATTGCAGGCATCGCCAAAAAACATGGCAAGTCCGTCGCACAGGCGATCATCCGCTGGCATCTCCAGGAGGGGCTGATCGTCATTCCAAAGTCGATCCGCAGGGATCGCATCGCCGCCAATTTCGATGTCTTCGATTTCGAACTGGATGCGCAGGACCTGCAGACGATCCGCGGCATGGATTCGCCCGAGGGCCGCAACGGACCCAACCCCGCCACAGCCGCGTTCCTGTTCTGAGAGGCAAGTTTTAACGAGCTGGCAACGAAACTGCTAATCTCCCCCACGAGGGGGGAGATTGGCAGCTTTGCGGCTTTCGCCAATTTCTTGCGCCCCTCAAATCCCGGACCCATCCAACTGCTGGGCGTCTTCGCCTTCCCAGGGCGCCGGCATCGACGCGCGGCTGAGGTTGGCGGTGGGCAGCGGCATCCAGCATTTCAGTTCCGGGTCGGCGTATTCGATGACGCGCCCGGGCGAAGAGTCCGACGCGCGCCAGCCTTCCGAGGCGAACTGGTCGGCACGCGACCAATAGGCAAGGTCGACTTCCGCCGGTCCCTGCTCGGACGGACGCACAGTGACCAGGATGCGGCTGCCGTCCTTCGGCGCCGTCGACATGTGGCGCCACCGTTCGGGCTCGTCCATCGCATTCCTCCTCGCACTCGTAGCGTTGGGAGGAGTGTCGCCTCGTGGTCCGAAGGGGTCAACCCAAAGTTTGCGCCAGGCATCGGCTGATGACCCCTCCAGACGGTGCCTGCACAGTTGTGCGCAACACGCCGCGGGCGGTCATGCACGCTCGACGGGCCGTGACCCAGTTGATAAGCCCGTCTGCGAAAGGAGCGCCTGAGTCGAGATGACCGTTGCGATCGAGATGGGACAGACGACCGCAGGCGCCCCGGCGAAGCTGGATCTCGAGGAACTGCTCGCGACGCGCCTTTTGGTGCAGGGCAATTCGGGCTCCGGCAAGTCGCATCTGCTGCGGCGCCTGCTGGAGCAGAGCGCGCCCTGGGTGCAGCAGACCATCATCGATCCCGAGGGCGACTTCGTTTCGCTGGGCGACCGTTACGGCCATCTGGTGATCGATGCCGAGCAGCATACCGAGCGCGGCCTGCAGGCGGCAGGCGAGCGGGCGCGCATGCATCGCGTCTCCACCGTGCTCAATCTCGAAGGGCTCGACGCCGAGAACCAGATGCGGCGTGCCGCCGCCTTCCTCGGCGGGCTGTTCGAGGTCGCCCGTGACCACTGGTACCCGATGCTGGTGGTGGTGGACGAGGCGCAGCTGTTCGCGCCGGCGGTGGCCGGCGAGGTTTCCGACGAGGCGCGAAAGCTCTCGCTCGGCGCGATGACCAATTTGATGTGCCGTGGCCGAAAGCGCGGGCTGGCCGGCATCATCGCCACCCAGCGGCTGGCAAAGCTCGCCAAGAACGTCGCCGCCGAGGCGTCCAACTTCCTCATGGGCCGCACCTTCCTCGATATCGACATGGCGCGTGCCGCCGACCTTCTGGGCATGGAGCGGCGCCAGGCGGAGGCGTTTCGCGATCTGGAACGCGGGCAGTTCATGGCGCTCGGCCCGGCGCTGTCGCGCCGTCCGCTGGGCCTGCGCATCGGCCCGACGGATACGAGCCCGCGCAACGGAACGCCGCGGCTGATGGCGATGCCGGAAGCAGCACTCGAGGATGCACGCGCGATCATCCTGGCGGCGCCGCCGCCCGAAACGGTGCGCACGCCGCGTCGCCCGGCGTCGCCGGACCTGCTCGACCAGTTGATGGCGGCGAAGTCGGCGGCCTTGGAAATCCGCCCCGAACCGGCGGAGCCGCAAGTCAGCGCCGAGGATCTGGCCGAGCGCCGCGAGCGCGTGGACCGTGTGCTGCGCGCCATCCTGGCGCAGCCCGACGCGGGTTTTCGCGTGATCGGCGTGCTCTATCAGGAGTTCGTGGTCCGCTGCCGCATCGAAGGCCTGGCCTCGGTCGTGCCCGACCTGCCGGAGTTCCGCCGCATGCTGACGCGCGCCCGGGCCGGCCTTGGGTCAGAGACGACACAGGACGACGCATGGCGGGACGTTTCCGTCCGCGCGTCGCTGCTGCCCGACGACATGCAGGGCGTGTTCATGATGATTGCCCGCGCGGCGAAGGAGGGCTGGCCTTGTCCGAGCGACGCCGCGATCGCCCGCGCCTACGGCTCGCACTCGCTGCGCCGCGCCCGGCGCCTGTTGACCTATATCGAGGAGCAGGGCCTCATCGTCTGCCAGCTCGACGGGACAGGCCGGCGCACCGTGACACTGGTCGAATTGGCCTGGGCCACCGCACCGGGAGATCCGAATGCCGAGGAAGTGGAGCAGGGAAGCCTGGCGCTGTGAGGCGGCGCGGGTGCTTTGAGCGAATGATGCGATAGGCTTTTCAGTCACCGTCATCGCGACAAATTTCTGATGGCAACCGTGAAATCGCCGACGATGCGTCATGCAGGCGCTTGCGTTTCGATGGCGCTCACCGGTTCGCCCCAATCACCCACTGTTCCTGATCGACGAGCGTGCCGGTCATCGGCCCGGCAGCATCCGAAAGCAGGAAGACGGCGAGGTTGGCGATATCGCTGGTCGAGAACAGGCGGCCGAAGGGTTGCGAGGCGTTGGCGGCATCGAGCCAGCCCGGCCCGTTGCCCAGCGTGTCGGCTTGCATGACGCGTTCGGCCGGCGTGTCGGTCCAGCCGACATTGATGCCGTTGACGCGGATGCGATCGAAGCGATGGGCGTTGGCGGCGTTTTTGGTCAGCGTGGCCAGCGCGCCCTTGCTGGCGGAATAGACGGCGAGCTCCGGCGAGCCGCAATGGTCGTTGATCGACAGGATGTTGACGATGGCGCCGCGCTCTCCGCGCTTCTTCATGTCGGCGATGGCCGCCTGCATGAGGAAGAACGGCGCCCGCGCGTTGACCGCGAACAGCGAGGCCCAGCCGTCGAGATCGGCATCGAGGAACGAGGCCCGGTCGGTCAGCCCTGCGGCGTTGACCAGCGCATCGATGCGGCCGAAGCGCTCGATGCAGGCTTGCGCCAAAAGGGCAGGGGCTGCCGGGTCGGCGAGGTCGGCGGCGACGAAAACCGTCGGCGTGCCGAGCCGCGAAAGCTCTTCCGCAACGGCATCGCCGCGCGTCTTCTCGCGCCCGGTGACGAGCAGGCCGCCCGCGCCGCAGCGCGCCAGCGTCTCGGCGATGGCGCGGCCAATGCCTTGCGTCGAGCCGGTGACCAGCGCCACCTTGCCGTTGAGTTGGAGCTCCATTCCTCTTCCCCGCCTCGCATCTGATTTCAGGCTAGCGCGGCGCGATCGTTTTACAATACGGAAATTGGAAATCTTGGAGTGGAGGTTGTTGGCTGTCGCGCTGCGTGGGGCCGGCGAGAGCCTGCCCCAATGTCGTGATTCCCTACGTAGCGGAGGCCGTCGCAAAGACCCTAGTGGACCGTGATTATGCCCTCGACGGCCCGCCATTCCGAAGGCTGGATGAGCTGGTGATGAGCAACGCGAACCGAGTGGAGCGGACCATCGAGTTCGCGCTCCCAATATTGGAGAAAACCCTTGAGTTCGGGAAAGGCTGGAGCGAGATCATAGTCCTGCCAGACATAGAGCTGAAGCAGGCTTGGATGATCGGGCAGGTAATAGTGGATTTCGGCCGTCGTCAGGCCATAACCTTCCATTTGCAGGCGGAATTCGTTGCTGACCGTATCGGCCATGTCTTTCTCCTTCTCCGCTGAGGCATCGAGCCGGCGGCATTTGTGTCGAACCCGCCCAATGCCGGGCCGGGGCGATTGGTTCTGTCCCTCTTTAAACAACGCCGCGAGAAGCTCGCGGGTTCCGAAAATAGCCACGCCATAACAGTGTCTTGGCGCTCTTTCTTGTCGAATATAAAAATTTTTGCGCTGGTCTCTTGAAACCGAAAAAGGGCAAAACTAGCTCGATATGCGCCGCGATGCCTGACGAAGGGTCGCGGCGTTCCGCACCGGTCCGATATTGCCGGTTCGGTGCGGAGGAACCTCAAAACCTGTTTGTCCACGAGGAGAACGACATGGCGTTCCGTCCATTGCATGACCGTATTCTGGTCCGCCGCCTTGAAGCCGAGGAGAAGACCTCCGGCGGCATCATCATCCCCGATACCGCAAAGGAAAAACCGCAGGAAGGCGAAGTGCTCGCCGTCGGTCCCGGCGCGCGCGACGACAGCGGCAAGCTTGTCGAACTCGATGTCAAGGTCGGCGACCGCATCCTGTTCGGCAAATGGTCCGGCACCGAGATCAAACTCGACGGCGAGGACCTGCTCATCATGAAGGAAAGCGACGTGATGGGTATCATCGATGAGATCGCCGAAGTGAAGAAGGCCGCCTGACGGCTTCTTGTATCCAACCAGTCAACGAATGCTGCCTAGATAAAGGAGTGATCCAATGGCTGCCAAAGAAGTGAAATTCCATACCGAAGCGCGCGAGAAGATGCTGCGCGGCGTCGACATCCTTGCCAATGCGGTGAAGGTGACGCTCGGTCCCAAGGGGCGCAATGTGGTCATCGACAAGTCGTTCGGCGCGCCGCGCATCACCAAGGACGGCGTCACCGTCGCCAAGGAGATCGAACTGGAGGACAAGTTCGAGAACATGGGCGCCCAGATGGTGCGTGAGGTAGCCTCCAAGACCAACGACCTTGCCGGCGATGGCACGACGACCGCAACGGTGCTTGCACAGGCGATCGTCAGGGAAGGGGCCAAGGCGGTTGCCTCGGGTATGAACCCGATGGATCTGAAGCGCGGCATCGACAAGGCGGTCGATGCGGTGGTCGCCGAACTGAAGACCAATGCCCGCAAGGTCACTCGAAACGACGAGATCGCGCAGGTCGGCACCATCTCCGCCAATGGCGATGCCGAAATCGGCCGCTTCCTCGCTGAGGCGATGGAGAAGGTCGGCAATGAAGGCGTCATCACGGTGGAGGAGGCCAAGACCGCCGAGACCGAACTCGAAGTCGTGGAAGGCATGCAGTTCGATCGCGGCTACCTCTCGCCCTATTTCATCACCAACCAGGACAAGATGCGCGTGGAGCTCGACGAGCCCTATGTGCTGATCCACGAGAAGAAACTCTCCAATCTGCAAGCGATGCTGCCCGTGCTCGAAGCCGTGGTGCAGTCTGGCAAGCCGCTCCTGATCATCGCCGAGGATGTGGAGGGCGAGGCGCTTGCCACGCTGGTCGTCAACAAGCTGCGCGGCGGCCTCAAGGTCGCGGCCGTCAAGGCGCCGGGCTTCGGCGACCGCCGCAAGGCCATGCTGGAGGACATCGCCATTCTCACCGGCGGCACCGCGATCTCGGAAGATCTCGGCATCAAACTGGAAAATGTAACGCTGCAGATGCTGGGCCGCGCCAAGAAGGTGGTGATCGAGAAGGAAAACACCACCATCGTCGATGGTGTCGGCCGCAAGGAAGAGATCCAGGGCCGTGTCGCACAGATCAAGGCGCAGATCGAGGAGACCACCTCCGACTATGACCGCGAGAAGCTGCAGGAGCGGCTGGCCAAGCTCGCAGGCGGCGTTGCGGTGATCCGGGTCGGCGGCTCGACCGAGGTCGAGGTCAAGGAGCGCAAGGACCGTGTCGACGACGCACTGCATGCAACCCGCGCGGCCGTCGAGGAGGGCGTGCTGCCCGGCGGCGGCGTCGCCTTGCTGCGGGCGGCCAAGGCGCTCGATACCGTTCAGACCGACAATGCGGACCAGAGGACAGGTGTCGACATCGTGCGCCGTGCCATCGAAACGCCGGTCCGGCAGATCGCCGAGAATGCCGGCGCCGAAGGCTCGATCATTGTCGGCAAGCTGCGCGAGAAAAGCGAATTCGGCTGGGGCTGGAACGCCCAGACCAATGAATTCGGCGATCTCTTCGGCCAGGGCGTTATCGACCCGGCCAAGGTGGTGCGCACCGCCCTCCAGGACGCGGCATCGGTCGCCGGCCTGCTGGTGACCACGGAGGCCATGGTGGCCGAGAAGCCGAAGAAGGAAGCCGCCGCCCCGGCAATGCCCGCCGGCGCCGGCATGGACTTCTGAAGTCGCGGCCCAATCCGCCCGCTCCCCTGGCGGGGAGCGGGCGTCAGTCGAAGAGAGAGTGGAGGTAAAGATGGATGCAATGGCTGGCCTCGAATCCGTACCGGCTCCTACGCATCAAGCGAAGGAATTCCTGGCCTATGAAACAGAATGCAGGAACGTGCTGAAGCCGCTGCTGGCAGGGCTGCTCGACATGGCTGAAGCCGCCGGCTGGAACCGGCGAACCGCGGCGTCGGCACTGATGTTCCTCGCAGCGCAGCAAGTGTCGGCAACATCCGAGGTATCCGCCGGCAGCGGCTGAACGGAAATCGGCCAGTCCCTTCACCTATCCGCGGCGGGCCGTGCTTCCCGGTGTTCGGCCCGCTGCAGGCCCTGAACAATCGAGAGGAGGTACAAGCCATGAATTGCGGGCAATTCGAAGAACCGGTCACACTTCTGGTCGGAATGGGCTTTCCGAGGAAGATCGACAGCGTGATGGAAGCCTATGCACTGCTGCAGGACTGGCCGAGCGCCGGCCGCAACGGCGCCCATGCCATCGCACTCAACGCTTGCAAGGCGGGCATCGTCGGCGAAATCGATCCGGAGACGGTGCGGGCCACGCTGGTCAGCTTCGCGCGCCGCCACGACATACTGGTGCCTGACATGGTTACGCCGCTCGCGACGGTGGCGGGTGGTGCGCTGCGCACCAGCTGAACTACGATGACGGCGCTGCATCAGCGCCTGAACACGCTGTTCTTGCGATAGGCCAGGCGCCCACCGGACACGTTGGAATTCCGTTTCGGGCGGTAGTGTTCTCGTTGGTCAGTCGAGCGAACGCGTCAGCAAGACTGACCTGTTCTGCCCGAATAGCGCCTCTGAGCGCGCCCTTCCGGTTAAAAAAGTATCATCCATTGTCTTGAATCGTGGTGGCGCCTGTTGTCATGAGCCGGTACCGTGGCTCTTGAAATGCAGAGCCGAAACCAATTCGGCCGGTTTAGGGAATTGGGCCGAACGCGGCAAATATCCGTGCCGGCCGGGAGGAAACGGACATGGAACCGGACCTGGAAGTTGTCCAGATACGACGCGGGGAGTCCTTCAAGGCGTGGTCGCATGGCTACCCCTTCCATACGGTGCGCTGGCACTTCCATCCAGAATATGAACTGCATCAGGTAATCTTCACCAACGGCCGCTATTTCGTCGGCGACTTCATCGGCGAGTTCGAGCCGGGCAATCTGGTGCTGACGGGGCCGAACCTGCCGCACAATTGGGTCAGCGACATCCCCAAGGACAGCTCGATCCCGCTGCGCGGCCGCATCATTCAGTTTTCCGAAAGTTTCATCGGCGATGCCATGCATGTGCTGCCGGAGCTGGCGGGGCTTGCGGCTCTGCTCGAGGCGTCGCGGCGCGGCGTGCTGTTTTCCAACCGCACCAGCAAGGCGCTGGCGCCATTGATGGAAGAGATGATGCAGGCGCAGGGCGTGCGCCGCATCGAGCTGTTCATGATGATCGCCGGCCTGCTAAGCCGCGCCCAGGAATTCCAGCTGCTGGCCAGCGCCAGCTATCGGCCCGATCCGTCGGGCTACATGACCGCCGGCATGAACAAGGCGCTCGCCTATATCAGGGAGAACCTGACGCAGCTGTTCGACGAGGCGGATCTCGCCGCCATCGCCGGCCAGTCGACCGGGGCCTTCTCGCGCTCGTTTCGCCGCCACACCGGCATGTCGCTGGTGCAGTATGTCAAGCGGCTGCGCATCAATCTCGCCTGCCAGATCCTGATGAGCGACGAGCAGGCCTCGATCACCGACATCTGCTACGAGGTCGGCTTCAACAACCTGTCCAATTTCAACCGGCAGTTCCTGGCGGAGAAGGGCATGCCGCCCTCGCGCTTCAGGCGCCTGCTGGCCGACAACATCAACGCGGGAAAAGCCGCTTAACGGAGGAGCCAGGGAGGAACCAAGGGAGGATTTTTCTTTTGCATGACGGACGTGAGCCGCGTTGAGCGGTTCGTGATGGAGAACGCTTGTCTCGAATTCCTCCGTCGGCGGAGGACGTCGGCGCGGCTCGAAAGTCCAGCGCCGGACCCTGGTACCCCTTCAATTGGGGCGAGGGTGGATGGGTGTCTTCAGACCACCAAAGCAGTCACGACCTTCTTACAACATATCCAGAAACGGAGAAGACCGAATGACCAAACTTTCAATTTCATTGAAGTCCACTGGCAAGTCCGCCGGCATGGCAGCGCTTGCGCTGTCGCTGCTGGCAGGCACCGCCGCTATCGCCAAGGCAGCCGAAGTCACCGACGCCACCGTCGCCTTCCTGATGCCTGACCAGGCCTCGACCCGTTACGAACAGCATGATTATCCCGGCTTCGCCGCCGAGATGAAGAAGCTGTGCCCGGGCTGCAAGGTGCTCTACCAGAACGCCGATGCCGACGCCTCGCGCCAGCAGCAGCAGTTCAACTCGGTGATCTCGCAGGGCGCCAAGGCGATTGTGCTCGACCCCGTCGACTCGACCGCCGCCGCCTCGCTGGTCAAGCTGGCGCAGAGCCAGGGCATCAAGGTCATAGCCTATGACCGGCCAATCCCGACAGCGCCGGCCGACTTCTATGTCTCGTTCAACAATGAAGGCATCGGCAAGGCCATCGCCGATTCGCTGGTCGAGCACCTGAAGGCGCTGAAGGTCGATCCGGCCACCGGCGGCGTTTTACAGATCAACGGTTCGCCGACCGACGCGGCGGCCGGCCTGATCAAGAAGGGCATCCATGCCGGCCTCGACAACAGCGGCTACAAGATCCTGGCCGAATACGACACGCCGGAATGGGCGCCGCCGAAGGCGCAGCAATGGGCCGGCGGCCAGATCACCCGCTTCGGCCCGAAAATCCTCGGCGTGGTTGCCGCCAATGACGGCACCGGTGGCGGCGCCATCGCGGCCTTCAAGGCGGCCGGCGTCGATCCGGTGCCGCCGGTGACCGGCAATGACGCGACGATCGCGGCACTGCAACTGATCATCGCCGGCGACCAGTACAACACCATCTCTAAGCCGAGCGAGATCGTGGCGGCGGCCGCCGCCAACATCGCCATCAAGCTACTTTCTGGCGAGACGCCTAAGGCCGAGATGACGCTGTACGATACGCCCTCGCAGCTGTTCACGCCGGCTGTTGTGACGCAGGAAAACCTGAAGGCCGAGATCATCGACAAGAAGATCAACACCGCGGCCGAGCTCTGCGTCGATCGTTACGCGGAAGGCTGCAAGAAGCTGGGCATCGGGAACTGACCGCGACCCTTGCCCGCTCCGCTGCCTGGCCACCCGCGTGGTGGCCAGGCAGCGCTCATGCGAAATTTTTGAACCGGTTTTGAAAGGCTTCCTGGCATGACCGATACCTCGGACGAACCGGTTCCGGCAGGCGAGCTGGTGCTCAGCCTGCGCGGCGTTTCGAAGAATTTCGGCGCCGTTTCGGCGCTCACCGACATCGATCTCGATGTCCATGCAGGCGAAGTGGTGGCGCTGGTCGGCGACAATGGCGCCGGCAAGTCGACCCTGGTCAAGATCCTGGCCGGCGTGCATCAGCCGAGCTCAGGCACGATCAGTTTTCGCGGCAAGCAGGTGACACTTGCCGATCCGAGTGCCGCGCTGACGCTCGGCATCGCCACCGTGTTCCAGGACCTGGCGCTGTGCGAGAACCTCGACATCGTCGCCAACATCTTCCTTGGCCGCGAACTCAGCCCGCTGCGGCTGGACGAGGTGGCGATGGAAGTGCGCGCCTGGACGCTGCTCAACGAGCTTTCGGCGCGCATCCCGAGTGTCCGCGAAGTGGTCGCTTCACTGTCGGGCGGCCAGCGCCAGACGGTGGCGATCGCGCGCTCGCTGCTGCTCGAACCCAAGCTCATCCTGCTCGACGAGCCGACGGCAGCGCTTGGCGTGGCGCAGACGGCGGAAGTGCTCAATTTGATCGAGCGGGTGCGCGACCGCGGCCTCGGCGTCGTCATCATCAGCCACAACATGGAAGACGTGCGCGCCGTCGCCGACCGCATCGTCGTGCTGCGGCTTGGCCGCAACAACGGCATCTTCTCGCCCGATGCCTCGAACCAGGAACTGGTCAGCGCCATCACCGGCGCCTCGAACAATTCGGTGTCGCGGCGCGCCGAGCGCAGGCAGGCCAGGCAAGACCAGACCCAGGAGCCACGCCCATGAGCCGCGAAGCCGAACAGGCCGCCCCCGTGCCGCCGCAGCTCGACCGCGCCGATGTGCGCGTCAAGCACGAGGCGGGGATCGGCGGCGCCATCCGCCGGTTCTTCGACCGGGTCCGCTCGGGCGATCTCGGCTCGCTGCCAGTGATTGTCGGGCTGGTCATCATCTGGACGGTGTTCGCCAGCATCAACCCGATCTTCCTGTCGAGCAGCAATCTGGTCAATCTGCTGTTCGATTGCTCAACCGTCGGCGTCATCGCGCTCGGCATCGTCTGCGTTCTGATGGTCGGCGAGATCGACCTGTCGGTCGGTTCGATCAGCGGCTTTGCCTCGGCCATGGTCGGCACGCTGTGGGTCAACCAGGGCTGGCCGGTGGCGCTCGCGATTCTGGCCGCTGTTGCCGTCGGCGGCTTCATCGGCGCCCTTTATGCGCTGCTGTTCAACCGGCTCGGCATGCCGAGCTTCGTCTCGACGCTGGCCGGCTTGCTGGCGGTGCTTGGCCTGCAGCTCTACATCCTCGGCTCGACCGGCTCGATCAACCTGCCCTACGGCTCGAACCTGGTGAATTTCGGCCAGTTGCTGATGATGCCCAAACTCGTCTCGTTCGCTCTGGCGGCCGTGCCGGGCATCGTCATGCTGATCACCGGCCTGCGCACCGTCGCGCGCCGCCGCGCCGCGAACCTGTCGGCGCCGTCGACCGGCGGGCTCGTCACGCGCGCGGTGGTGATTACGGTCATTCTCGAGCTCATCGTCTTCTATCTCAATCAGGCGCGCGGCATTCCGTGGATGTTCGGCCTGTTCGTCGGCCTGGTCATATCGATGCACTACGCGCTGACGCGGACCAAATGGGGCCGCTCTATGTCGGCGGTCGGCGGCAACCGCGAGGCGGCGCGGCGCGCCGGCATCAACGTGCGGCTGATCTATTCCAGCGCCTTCGTGCTGTGCTCGATGCTGGCGGCTTTCGGCGGCGTGCTGTCGGCGGCCCGCCTGGCCTCGGCCAGCCAGCAGGCCGGCACGGGCGACGTCAACCTCAACGCCATCGCAGCGGCCGTCATAGGCGGCACCAGCCTGTTCGGCGGCCGCGGCAGCGCCTATTCGGCACTGCTCGGCATCATCGTCATCCAGTCGATCGCCAGCGGCCTGACGCTGCTCGATCTGTCCTCGTCGCTTCGGTACATGATCACCGGCGCCGTGCTTGCCATCGCGGTCATCGTCGACTCGCTGGCACGCCGCTCGCGTGTCTCGCATGGCCGGGCCTGAACCCATCAACAGGAAGCAAGACATGAGCCAAGAACTGTCCGGAAAAGTTGCCGCCGTCACCGGTGCCGCGTCAGGCATCGGCCTCGAATGCGCCAGGCATATGCTGGCGGCCGGCGCCACCGTGGTGCTGGTCGACCGCGCCGAGGCGACGCTGAACAAACTGTGCGCCGAACTCGGCCCCAAAGCGATCCCGCTGGTGATCGACCTGATGCAGCCGGCAAGCGTCGCCACCATGATGCCGCAAATCCTGGAGAAGGCCGGCCAACTCGACATCTTCCATGCCAATGCCGGCGCCTATGTCGGCGGCGAGGTGGCGACCGGCGATCCCGACGTCTGGGACCGTATGCTCAACCTCAACATCAATGCCTGCTTCCGCTCGATCCAGGCAGTGCTGCCGCACATGATCGAACGCAAGACCGGCGACATCATCGTCACCAGTTCGATCGCCGGTCTGGTTCCGGTGGTATGGGAACCGATCTACACGGCCTCCAAGCACGCCGTGCAGGCCTTCGTCCACACGGTGCGCCGGCAGGTCGCCAAGCACGGCCTGCGCGTCGGCGCCGTGGCGCCCGGCCCGGTGGTGACGGCACTGGTCGACGACTGGCCAAAGGCTAAGCTCGAAGAGGAACTCGCCGCCGGCGGCCTGATGCAGCCACGCGAGGTGGCCGAAGCCGTGATGTTCATGCTGACCCGGCCGCGCAATGTGACGATAAGGGATTTGGTGATTTTGCCGCAGAGCAATGATCTCTAGGGGGAGTAGGGGAGTAGGGGAGTAGGGCAGTAGGGCAGTAGGGCAGTAGGATTGCTCTGCCGTTCAATGCCCGGGCCCGAGCCAAGCCACCATCCCCTATTCCCGTACTGCCTTACTGCCCTACTGCCCTACTCCCCTACTCCCCTACTGCCCTAAACCGAAGGTTTCCCCCAATGTCCCACTTCCTCGGCATCGACGTCGGCACCGGCAGCGCGCGGGCCGGGGTGTTCGACCACACGGGAACCCTGCTTGCCTCGGCCAAACGGGACATCGAGGTCTGGCGCGAGGCCGGCGACATGGTCGAGCAGTCGAGCAACGACATCTGGCGGGCGGTTTGCGCGGCCACGCGTGAAGCGGTCGCGCAATCGGGCGTGGCGCCCGAGGCGATCGCCGGCATCGGCTTTGACGCCACCTGTTCGCTGGTGGTGCTGGGCGAGGGCGGCGTACCGTTGGCTGTTGGCCCGTCGAGAAATCCCGAACGCAACATCATCGTCTGGATGGATCATCGCGCGGTCGAGCAGACGCGCCGCATCAATCGCAGTGGCGAGGCGGTGCTGAACTACGTCGGCGGCATCATCTCGCCGGAGATGGAAACGCCGAAACTCCTGTGGCTGGCCGAAAACCTGCCCGCCACCTTCAATGCCGCCTGGCAGTTCATGGACCTCGCCGACTTCCTCACCTGGCGGGCGACCGGCAGCCTTGCCCGTTCGGTCTGTACGGTGACCTGCAAATGGACCTATCTGGCGCATGAGAGCCGCTGGGACGAGACGTATTTCCGCAAGATCGGCCTCGGCGCGCTGGCCGACGAAGCATTCACGCGCATCGGCACCGAGATCGTGCCGGCCGGTGCCGCACTCGGCGGCGGATTGACCGCGCAGGCAGCAGCGGACCTTGGTCTCAACCCCGGCACCGAGGTGGCGGCCGGACTGATCGACGCGCATGCCGGCGGCGTCGGCACGGTCGGCGCGCGCGGCGATTTCGGCAGCGTGCCGTCGCGCATGGCCTATGTTTTCGGCACCTCGGCCTGCACAATGTCGTCGACCGCCGAGCCGGCCTTCGTCGACGGTGTCTGGGGTCCGTATTTCTCGGCCATGGTGCCGGGCCTGTGGCTGAACGAGGGCGGCCAGTCGGCAGCCGGTGCTGCGATTGATCATCTGGTGCGCATGCACCCTGCAGCCGGCGAAGCGACCGCCAAAGCGCAAGCCGAGGGGCTCAGCCTCAGCGCCTGGCTGTCGCTGCAGGCGCAAAGCCGCAATGGAGCCGCGGCCACGCCGGCCCTGGTCGGCGGCATCCATGTCGTGCCGGAGTTCCTCGGCAACCGCGCGCCCTTCGCCGACCCGGACGCGCGCGCGCTGATCGCCGGGCTTGATCTCGACACCAGCCTCGACAGCCTGGTCGGGCTCTATGTCGCCGGGGTCTGCGGGCTGGGCTACGGCGCGCGCCAGATCGTGCGGGCCGAGCATGACAAGGGCATTCCCGTCGACACCATCGTGGTCAGTGGCGGCGCCGGCCAAAGCCCGCTGGTGCGCCAACTGCTGGCGGACACCACAGGCATGGTGGTGGTGGCCTCGACCTCGCCGGAACCGGTGCTGCTCGGCTCGGCGATGCTGGGCGCGGTCGCCGCCGGTGCCTACAAGGATGTGGCGGCGGCGATGGCCGGCATGTCGGAACTCGGCGAGGTCTATCATCCCGACGCTACGCTGGCCGGCTGGCATGCCAAACGCTTCGCTGCGTTCGAATTGCTGCAGCAGGCGGGCAAGGCCATCCGAGGCTGAAGCGCGCGGCTTCTGTCCGGCTTTGTCAGGAGCGTAGCGAACACCGCTTGGCGGTTTAGCTGGAAGCTGGCAGCTTTGTTCTGTTGTGGACCCTCCAGCAGCATGCGACGAGGGGCAAGGCGACAGAACCAGGAGCCCCTAATGGTGGACGAAGCTAAACCGCCGCTACCATTCGCATCGGATGAGGTGCCGTGGACGGAATGGTCCGACGTGCCACGCTTCGGCCTGCGCTACCGGCATTTGTCGCTGGCCGCCCTTGGCGAAAAACACCGTGTCGGCGTGGCAATCGAGGAGCTTCCGGCTGGCAAGCAGTCCTCGCCGGCGCATTACCATATTTTCGAGGAAGAGCATGTCTTCATCCTCGAAGGGGCGCTTACCGCGTATGTCGGCGACGCGGCCTATGCCATGAAGGCCGGCGACTACATCTGCTTTCCCGCCGGTGCCGCGGCGGGGCATTGCCTCATCAATACCAGCGACGCACTTTGCCGCTATGTCATCGTCGGCGAGCGCAACCCGAATGAAGTGGTCGTCTACACCGCCTCCAACAAGGTGCTGGTACGCGCCCTGGGCCGCCGCGCGATCTTCGATCTCGCTGCAAACCGAAGCTACTGGGACGGCGAGAACACCGGCCTTACCGCCGGCGATCCGCTGCCGTCGGATGTGACGGCCGGTGTCACCAAACCCCCAGCCGCGCCGATCCCGCCGATCGCCAGCGATGCTGTCGAATGGAAGGTCGAGGGCGAAGGTCTGCGGTTCGGCGGCCGGTCCAGGCACCTGACTTATGCCGCGCTGGGACGCTCCGACTATCATGTCGGCATGCTGATCGAAGCGCCGGCGCCCGGCATGCGCCTGGCGCCCCGGCACTATCACATGCTGGAAGAGGAGCATGCGCTGATCCTGGAAGGGGAGGTGACGCTGCTGCTTGGCGAGGAGCGCCACGAAATGAAAGCCGGCGACTATGTCTGCTTTCCGGCCGGCCTGGCGGTCGGGCATTCCTTCCTCAACAGCGGCACGGGGCCGTGCCGTTACCTGATGATCGGCGAGAAAAATCCCAACGAGGTCTGCGTCTATCCAGATTCCAACAAGATGGCGGTCGACGCCTTGCGCCGGCGCGACGGCATTTTCGACATGGGAGCGGTGAGGCGGTACTGGGACGGCGAAGAGATGGAGTAGCCCCCGGCTTCACAG
>NZ_RZQT01000062.1:0-37393 GCF_003998485.1 Mesorhizobium sp. M7A.F.Ca.CA.001.04.2.1 | reverse complement strand
CAATCACACTGGCGCGCGACTTGTCCGCGCCGGGAAGAAGCTCGGCAATCCACGCGGTTCCGGTCCCCGCGCCGACGCCGATGCCAAGCCCGCTCAGGATGCGGGCGACGTCGAGCGAGACGACGTTTACGGCAAACAGGAAGACAAGCGCACTGACGATGGCGACGAGCATGGCCGCCAGGCTCGCGGGCCGGCGTCCGACAATATCGGAGACGCTGCCCAACATCAGAAGTGCCGCCAGATTGCCGACGACATACACGGCGTAGATCAGCGTCAGGGTGATTTGTGAAAAGCCGAATTGCTGCTTGTAGACGATGTAGAGCGGCGTCAGCACCGTGCTGCCGGCAAACAGCACCGCAATCATCGCGGCGACGGTGGGGATTGCGAGAGCATCGCCACCTGCCCCTTCGTGCGTATGCGCAAAATCGCGAATGGCCATGGCCAACCTCGTCACCAATTTCGGGGATCGAGGATCTAACGCGGTTTCATCCACGACGTTCCAGCCGACAGGCAGGCTCCTGACAGCACGGTGGACATTGCTTGAGCGGGATGTCCGCCGGCTGAACAGGCTCGGATCGGGGCCCGCGGCTCCGATCCGTCATCTATCGTTCAATCGGTCGGCGTTACCTGCAAGCAAAGCCGGGCGCGATCTTGCACTTGCCGGGACGCGGCCTGTGCGGCGGCCGATGGTGCGGAGGACGGTGCGGCTTGTGCCAGTGTGGCGGCCGATGCGGCGGACGCACGATGATGATTGGCGGGCGAACGATCTGGGTGCGTTCAAGATAACCGGCGCTGGCCCAGCCGCTCACGCCGCCGCCATGGATTCTACACCAGCCCGGCTGGCAGCCGGTGACATTGACTCTGAAGCCGGCGGGCAGCGTTCCCACCCTGGCGTATCCCGCTCCCGGCCCGCTGCGGACGTTGAGGTTGGTCGAGGTGTGAGCGCTGTAGGCGAAGGCCGCGGCGGACGTCCCGAACACCGCGGCCAGGATGGTCGCGGCCACAAGCAGAAAACGAAATCTCATCAGTCCCCTCCATTCGAATCCCGGCCGTTCACCTGCTCCGGCCAAGATTGCCCTGCAAGAGGAGCGGCCAAGCCAAGAAAAGTCAACAGGTGGGCGGCCGTAACCGTCCTGGCCAACGGGACTGATGCCGGATTTTCCTTGGACATGGTTGAGGAATTTCACGGTTGCCATTTATTGGCTCCTCAACATCCGCTAGCGTTTACTCTCTTTCGACAATTCATCGCGGGCAAAGGTGGGATCCATGGGCAAAGGCAGGGTCGAGGCATTCACCGATGGCGTCGTGGCTATCATCATCACCATCATGGTGCTTGAGTTGAAAGTGCCGCATGGCGAGGATTTCTCCGCCTTGGTGCCGTTGTGGCCGATCTTCTTCTGCTACGTGCTGTCCTTCATCAATGTCGGCATCTACTGGAACAATCTGCACAACATGTTCCACACCGTTCAGCGGGTCGACGGGCGCGTGCTGTGGGCGAACCTCAATCTGCTGTTCTGGCTGTCGCTGATGCCGGTGACCACAGCCTTCATGGGCGAGAACCACTTTGCGCCGGTGCCGGTAGCAGTCTATGGCACCGACCTCGCGCTATGCGCCATCGCCTACACCATACTCGCCGCAGCGCTGCATCGCCTGCACGGCAATGATACCGCCTTTGCCAAGGCGCTGGGTAATGACCGCAAGGGGAAGCTCTCGCTGGCTGTCTATATCGTGGCCGTCGTGCTGACCTTCGTCAGCCAGTGGATCGGCGTCGCGCTCTATGTGCTGGTCGCGATGATATGGCTCGTACCGGATAGGCGCTTTGCGCGGGTGATCGAAAAGTAGTTGTCTTCACACATTTTCAAGGTAGGGCGCTGCACGGCTTTCCCGAATTGCCCTACTTGCGCATCGCTTTCAGTTTTTCCGCCACCGATGCAGCGAGGTCGGCATAGAGCTCCTCCAGCCGTTCCGCGGCCTTGATGATCGAGAAATCATGGCCGAATTTTTCCAGCGCCATGCGCAGTTTCTCGACGAACTCGGCTTGTTTCTCCAGCGCGGAAAAGAGTGTCTTCACCTGCGCTTCGCTGATGTCGGCATTGGCCAGCATCTGCGGCACCTCGCGGCCCATCTGGTCGCCAATGGCGGTCTGCTCCTTCAGAATTGCAACCCAGTCCGTCAATCAGGAACCTCCGTTTGTCCCCAGGCCTAAATCTCTTTTGCGGGGACAAGGGGCAACATGCGCAGCCTCGGCCGGACTGGTCAACCCGACAAGACGAGCAGAGGCTTGCACCGGCCCGTTCCGGCGCTAAGTTCGGCGCCATCGAACAAGGAATCCATCGCCCATGATCACCGACGCCGAGATCCAGACCGCCCTGCCCGCGCTTGCTCCAGGCAATGCCGCCGTGATCACCGGCGCTGCCAGCGGCATCGGTCTGGCGGCCGCCAAGCGGCTTGCATTGCTAGGCATGAAGATCGTGCTGGCCGACATTGGCGGCGCGCGGCTTGACGACGCCTCGCGCGCCGTTTCCGCGATTGCCGGCGACGGTGCCGTGCTTGCCGTCGCCGCCGACGTTTCGAAGGCGGATGAGATGGACCGTCTCGCCGAGAGGGCGTTCGGCGCCTTCGGCGGCGTGTCGCTGCTGATGAACAATGCCGGCGTGGGCGACAACCCCGGAAAGCCGTGGGAAAACCGCGATGCCTGGAAACGGCTGCTGGACATCAATTTCTGGGGCGTTGTGCATGGCGTGGAGGCCTTCGCGCCGCGCATGCTGGCCTCGGCCAGGCCGGGTCTGATCGTCAACACCGGCTCCAAGCAAGGCATCACCACGCCGCCCGGCAATCTTGCCTACAATGTCTCCAAGGCAGGAGTGAAAACCTTCACGGAAGGCCTGGCGCACGCGTTGCGCAACGAACCCGGCGCCCATGTCGCTGCCCATCTGCTGATCCCCGGCTTCACCTTTACCGGTCTGACCGAGGGTGCGACGGAAAAACCGGCCGGCGCCTGGACCGGCGAACAGGTTGTGGATTTCATGCTGGAATCCCTGACCAGGGGAGATTTCTACATCCTGTGCCCGGACAACGAGGCGGCCCGGCCGCTGGATGAAAAGCGCATGGCCTGGGCGATCGGCGACATCATCGAGAACCGCCCCGCTTTGTCGCGCTGGCATCCGGACCACAAAGGCAGTTTCGCAGCCTTCATGAAAGGCTGATCTTCAGGCCGCTTGCTTTTTCGACCCGCGCTTCTGTGCCACGGCCTTCTTCGCCGCGATGTCGGCGATCTGTTCGTCATGCCGCTTTGCCGCACGCTCGCATTTGGCGCGGATTTCCTCGACTTCGGATTCGGTCAGATGCTCGATGCCGATGAAGTGGTTGTGGCCCTTGCCGACCCGGATCAGTTCGTCGAGCTTGGCCTGGATCGCCGCGCCGTCGCGGTTCTGAGTGTTCTGGATCAGGAAGACCATCAGGAAGGTGATGATGGTCGTGCCCGTGTTGATGACGAGTTGCCAAGTGTCCGAAAAGCCGAAGAACGGACCGCTCACCCCCCAGGCGATGATGATGAGGCAACAGACGGCGAATGTCGGCGGCAGGCCGGCTATGCGGGCGACCCAGTTGGCAACCTTGGTGAAATGCTTTTCCATTTATCGAAATCCTCGACGCTGCGGCGCGATGAGAAACAATCAGCGACCGTTTCAGGTTCCCGATGCAAACAAATACCTCAGGTACAATTAAGTACACGCATAGGGAGAATAGTCCGGAAAACACACCTTATGGGTTCAATGCCACAGTAATCCTGCAGGCAAGAGTGCCTGTTCCTTCCGCTTCACAGCGGTTTACCTCCAGCCCCTTCCGCTGCGCCACCCCCGCATGGCGGAAGGGGTTTCAGTCCGGAGAGCGCGGAGCATGGTTTCCCGAAAGCGCCGACCGGCAGAAAGACAGACGGTCGCTCCACTTTCCCGCAAATTGCTTGGCAGCGCCGGCCTAGGCCTGCTGATGGCCTGCGCGGCCGTGACCGCCAGGGCAGAACCACCAGCAGCACCGGCTGCCGAAATAGCGACCGATCCGACAATCACCGGCAGTCTCGAACGGCATTGGACCAACAACGCGCTGGACAGCGACCATGCGGTCAAGGACTGGTACACACTGTTGCGCGGTTCGCTGCAGCAGCAATGGGGCGACAACGACGCCAACGCGAAATTCAGCGCGGACTTCCAGGTAACGCATTACGACAAGACGTCGATCGAGGACGACCGCGGATTGTCGCTGTCGGCCGAGGCCTTCCGCCGGCTCGGCCCGGGTCTCGAACTGAGGGGATCGCTCAGCTATCGCGTCTCCAGCGCCGGCGACAATCTGGATATCGGCCCGCTGACGCTGGGTACGCGCGAGTTCAAGCAGGTCTTCGGCGCCCAGACACAGCTCGGCATCGACCTCGGCAACGCCACCTCGCTGATCCTCGAGGCCGCCGACAGCTACGAAAAGCTCGGCGCGACGCAGTTCCAGGAAGATCTCATCCTGCCGGCGAAGCTGCATGCCGACCGCAATCTCTTCCAGTTGGCCGCCCGGGTCACCCGGACAGTTGGCCAGCTTGCCTTCGGCGCGTCCGCGTCCGCGCTGTTCGCCAGCGTCGAGGAGATCGGCTACCCGCCGCTTTTCCTGTCGTTCAACGCCTATACGCTGCGCGCCGAGGCGGCCTACAAGGCATCCGATGGTTCGACGCTCGGCGTGGCGCTGGGTGCGCAGTTCCTGCGTGGCGCCGACGACATCTACCAGCGCTGGCGTCCGACCTGGCAAGTCACCTTCGGCAAGCCTCTGCCGCATGGCTTCGAGCTGCGCGGCACCTATTTCGGCCGCTACGAAACGTCCGAAACCGACGATCCGCTAGCTTCCTGGCTGCAGCGCGCGGAACTGGAACTGGGCATGAAGGTGCGCGAAAACCTCGGCATCGCTTCCGGCATCTTCTATGAGCTCAAGGACAATTTGCTCTACGAGAACCAGGAGCGCCGCAAAGGCGTCTATGCCGAAGCGACGTACAACGCGACCAAATCGATGGCCATTGTCGTTCGCGTCGACGTTTCCGAGACCTTCAAGACCGTGATCGACGAGCGCGAACACACGGTCGATGCATTTGTGGGCCTGCGGGCGAAGATCTAGCTGATTCCCGCGCTTTGACTGGGCAGACCCAGAAGCGGAAGCAGGAGGTGTTGAAGACCCTCCTGCCCACGACACGTGACATAGGATGCCCGTGACTTTCCTGCTTAGCGGCGGCCGCCCAGCTTGTAGCTGTTGCCGCCAAGGACATTGACGCCGATACCGCTGAGAACGCCGGTAAGGACGTTGGTCTTGTTGCCGTTCAGAATGCCCTGGACGACATTGCCGCTCAGGATGTTGTTGCCACTCAGGATGCCATTGAGCGCGGTCACCTGGCCGACACCGATGGACGGCGACACATTGATCAGGCTACCCGAGCTACCTCCCCAGCCGCCGGCATAGGCGCCGACAGTCGAGAACGAAACCATAGCAGCGGTGAGTACAAGTGCGAACTTCTTCATAACTTATCTCCATTGTTGCTAGTAGTGTTTTCTTCGACTTCTTAAGACTTACCCCCGAACCGAGTAGTGCATTTTGCCGAAAATCTTGCAACCTTGGAGTGTTTAATTTCGCGGATACAATCCGTTTTCCATTTCTTAACTTTAATATTTTACGTTAAGAAAATTGGTTACCGTCGACGTCTTGAACTGGTCAGACGGCGTCGTTTTCCCAGCGATCGAGGAACGCTTCGATCGGCATTGCCTGCATGTCGGGAACCGCTCTGGCGAGCTTTTCGACCGGCCAGTCCCACCAGGCGAGAGCTTCGATCCGCGCCGCGACATCCGGAGCGAAGCGTGGCCGGAGAGCCTTCGCCGGCACGCCGGCGACGATCGCGTAAGGCGGCACATCACGCGTCACCACTGCGTTGGCGCCAACCACCGCGCCATTGCCAATGGTGACCCCGGGCATGATCACCGCGCCGTGGCCGATCCAGACATCATGGCCGATGGTCACGGCTTTCGCCTGCCGCCGCTCGCGGAAGGCGGCATCGACGCCCAGCCAGCGAAAATACTCGTTCGGCCGGTAGCTGAGCTTGTGCTGGGTCAGCCGCTCTATGGGATGCTCCAGCGCATTGATGCGGCTGTTGGCGGCGATCGAGCAGAATTTCCCGATCGTCGTGTAGATGGCTTCGCAATGGCGTTCGAAATAGGAGAAGTCGCCGACGGTGACCTCGCGCAACACCACCCGCTCGCCGATCGAGGCATAGCGGCCGAGCTTGCACGCCTTTAATTCCGCGGTCGGATGGATGCGTGGCTCAGGGTCTTTCGGGACGAGATTTTCGGAACGGTCCATGCCGGCGGCTTTACCCCCAGGCGATTGGTCCCGCAAGCGGGGCCAATCGTCCGTCAGATCGTTTCCCAGCTAGGATTCGCCCGAGCGAACGGTCCCGCAAGGGGACCATCCGTCCGCCCGGCCAGTTCCGGGAAGGAGCTGAGCCGCCTATTGCGGCTTGCCTTTGCTCCACACCACGTTCTGGCCGTAGAGCGGCACGGTGGTGACCGACATTTTGGCCGAGCCGTTCTGCACCTGGCGCGAATGCGAGAGATAGATCAGCGTCTCGTTGGCCTTGTCGTAGATGCGGTTCACCACCTGCTTCTTCCAGATCAGGCTGATGCCTTGCTTGAACACTTCCTCGCCGCCCTCGCTCATGTCGATGTCGCCGATGGTGATCGGGCCGGTCTGGCGGCAGGAGATCGAGGAATCGGACGGATCCTCGAACCAGTTGCCCTTGTGCAGGCGATCGATGATGCCGCGATCGAAATAGGAGACATGGCAGGTCACGCCCTCCACCTTGGGGTCCTTGATCGCCTCGACGATGATGTCGTTGCCGAGCCAGTCGACGCCGACCTTGCCGACTTCATCGGCCACGGCGGCCCCGGCACCTAGGACAACGCACGCGGCCAAGGCACCGCCGATCAGTCTTCGCCCAATCAGTCCGTGCCCAATCAGTCGTTGCAAGGGACCCTCCTGCGGTTCGAGTTGCCGGTCACAGGTGGGGCGAGCAGCCCGGCTTTGCAAGCAGATAGGTCGACACCGCAGCGGTTGCGGCAACGCGGCACTTTGCCTGTGCGGGGCCGAACCGCTAAGACTGTGACACAGGCGCGGCATTGAGCCGGCGCGACGATTTCTGCAGACGGACTTTTCTGATGATGCGTTCTATCCTGGTCGGTATTCTCGTCCTGATGGCGGCCGGCATCGGCTGGCTGACCTTCGACTGGTATCGCGGCCACTATGGCGGCGAGCCATTCGGGGCCGCCTTTACTCTGGTCGACCAGAAAGGCGCGCCGATCACCGAAGCCGCCTTCCGGGGCCAGCCCAGCGTCGTCTTCTTCGGCTTCACCCATTGCCCCGAGGTCTGCCCGACCACACTGTTCGAACTGGCCGGCTGGCTGAAGACGCTCGGCGACGACGGCAAGAACCTGCACGCCTATTTCGTATCGGTCGATCCGGAGCGCGACACGCCTGAGGTGATGAACGCCTATGTCAGCAATTTCTCCGACCGCATCGTCGGCATCACGGGCGCTCCGGACAAGGTCCATGCCATGGCCAAGTCGTTCGGCATCTATTGGAAGAAGGTCGACACCGGCGACGGCGACTACACGATGGATCATACCGCCTCGGTGCTGCTGCTCAACGCCAAGGGCGATTTTGCCGGCACAATCGCCTACGGCGAAAGCGCCGATACGGCCATCGCCAAGCTGAAGCGGCTGGCGGCGAAAGGCTGATTACCATTTCATGACCCAGACGCGCCTTTACTTCACCACCGGAAAGATCGAGTCCGTCAGCATTTTCGCGGCGCTTGAGGCGGCCTTCGAGGAAGAGGGGCTGCCGATCGCCGTGCTGGAGGTCGACGAGGACAAGGACATCCACGAAGTATCGCTCTATGCCGATGGCGACATCGATGCGGTCGAGACCCGCTTGAAGGACATCCTTGCCGGCCTTTCCCTGTCGAAGCCGATCGAGCGCGAGCCCCTGCCCGACATCGACTGGGTGGCGCATTCGCTGGAAGAGCTGAAGCCGGTGCGTGCCGGACGTTTCTTCGTCCACGGCGCACATGACCGCAGGAAACGCCACAGCGGCGAACTCGCCATCGAAATCGAAGCCGGCCTCGCCTTCGGCACCGGCCATCACGGCACCACCGCCGGCTGCCTGGAAATGCTGGAAAGAGTGGTCCGGCGCGAACACCCGCGCAATGCGCTCGACCTCGGCACCGGCAGCGCGGTACTGGCGATCGCCGTCGCCAAGCTGGCGCACATTCCGGTGCTGGCCACCGACATCGATCCGGTGGCGGTGCGGGTGGCTGCCGCCAATGCGCGGCTCAACCACGTCAAGGCACTGGTGGAAACAGCAACCGCGCCCGGCTTTCACCATCCGATCTTCGGCAAGCGCGCACCCTTCGATCTGATCGTCGCCAACATATTGGCGCGGCCGCTGATGCGGCTGGCGCCGCAAATGGCCCATCATATCGCACTTGGCGGCTCGATCGTGCTGTCGGGCATCCTCGAGCGCCAGCGCGACGCGGTCATCTCGGCCTATGTCGGCCAGAATTTCCGCCATGTCAGAACCTTGCACCGCGAGGGCTGGGTGACGATCCACCTGAAGCATTAGACCGGCACCGACCGAGCCTGGACCAAATTCCCCCAGTTGTCAGTCCGGCGATGCTGTAGCAGGTTGCGCGCAGCCGGAAATCGATTCCGATTTCCGCGACCGTACGCTACGGTTGCGCGGACATGCAGGAGGCCCACCATGTTCCAGACCTTCGATTCCGCGGGCGACCCGGCCGTCGGCAAACCGCGCGTGGCGCTGCTGCGCCAATGGCTTGAAGCCAACGGGCTGGACGGCTTCATCGTCCCGCGTGCCGACGAGCATCAGGGCGAATATGTCGCCGATCGTTCGGCGCGGCTGAAATGGCTGACCGGCTTCAGCGGCTCGGCCGGCGTCGCCATCATCCTGCGCGACCGCGCCTTCGTCTTTGTCGACGGGCGCTATACGCTGCAGGTGCGCAGCGAGGTCGATCTCGACGTCTTTTCAATCGAAAGCCTGGTCGACAATCCGCCGGCTGTCTGGCTGAAAGACAATCTTGGCAAGGGCGCACGGCTCGGCTTCGATCCATGGCTGCACACGATCAGCGAGGTCAAGGCGCTGCAGGCCTCAGTCGACAAGAACGGCGCCGTACTGGTGCCGCTCGACAAGAACCCGATCGACATCATCTGGAAGGATCAGCCCGACGCGCCGGTGGCCCCGGTCGAGCTCCACCCGATCGGCTTTGCCGGCGAGCTCGCCAAGGACAAGCTGGCGCGGCTGGCGGCGGCGATCGCCAAGGACGGCGCCACCCATGCGGTGCTGACCGACCCCTCCTCCATCGCCTGGGCCTTCAACATCCGTGGCGGCGACGTGCCGCACACGCCGCTGGCGCTCGGCTTCGCCATCCTCGCCGCCGATGGGTCGCACCAGCTTTTCATGGATAAGCGCAAATTCTCGCGCCAGGTCGCCGCCTACCTCACCCAGCTGGCCGAGCCGCACGAGCCCGGCGAATTCGAGGCGGCAATCGTGGGCCTCGCCAAGTGCGGCGCGAAGATCGCGCTCGACCCGGTGCTGGCGGCCGACAGGCTTTGCATGCTGGTCGAGAAGAATGGTGGCACGGTGATTGCAGCAGCCGACCCCGCCCGCATCCCGCGCGCCACCAAGAACCAGGCCGAGATCAACGGCTCGCGCGCCGCGCATCGCCGTGATGGCGCTGCGGTGGCGAAGCTCTTGTGCTGGCTGGAGCGGCAAAAACCCGGCTCGCTCGACGAGATATCGGTCGTCACCAGGCTGGAGGAGTCGCGTCGGCGGACTGGCGAGGAAACGCAGATGCCGCTGCGCGACGTCTCCTTCGACACCATTTCGGGCGCCGGCCCGAACGGCGCCATCATGCATTACCGCGTGTCGCGCGCCACCAGCCGCAAGCTCCAGGCCGGCGAGCTGTTCCTTCTCGATTCCGGCGCGCAGTATCAGGACGGCACCACCGACATCACCCGCACCGTGCCGATCGGCCAGCCGACGCAGGAGATGCGCGAACGCTTCACCCTGGTGCTGAAAGGCATGATCGGCATTTCCACCTTGCGCTTTCCCGCCGGCACGCGCGGCTCCGAGATCGATGCCGTCGCGCGCATGGCGCTGTGGAAGCACGGCTGCGACTTCGCCCACGGCACCGGCCATGGCGTCGGCTCGTATCTGGCCGTGCATGAAGGCCCGCAGCGTATCGCCCGCACCGGCACCGAAAAGCTGCTCGAAGGCATGATGCTGTCCAACGAGCCCGGCTACTACAAGGAAGGCTCCTACGGCATCCGCATCGAGAACCTGATCCTGGTGACGCCGGCGCAAGAGATCGAGGGCGGCGACATCGCCATGCACGGCTTCGAGACGCTGACGCTGGCGCCGATCGATACCAGGCTGGTGCAGTCGGACCTTCTGACGCGTGACGAGTTGCATTGGCTGGACTCGTACCACGCGCGCGTGCTGGCCGAGATCGGCCCGATGCTCGACGGCGAAACGCTGGCCTGGCTGGAGAAGGCCACCGCGCCGCTGCCGCACGACGCGAAGATTTGATTTTTCTGAGGCGCCGAGGGCGTGTCGAGATTCAGGTCAGGACGAGCGAAAACGATGGGTTCCGTGAACCGGAGCGAAGCGTACTTTTGGGTACGTGAGCTCAGTTCTACCGCGACGCGGTAGAACGGGGAAGCGCAGGAAGCCGCCGTTTGCAGGCCGTCATCACCTGAATATCGATACGCCCTACCCGACGAACTGCCGCGCCACGATCAATACCGCCGCGCCCGCCAAAAACATCGCCATCAACCCACCGCGCAGCGAAACCACGGCGGTGACCACCAGTGCGGCCCATTCCGCCGGGCCGGCGTTCAACAGCTCGGGCGCTACCAGCGTCGTCAGCACCGCCGCCGGCACGGCATTGAGGCCGGCCTCGACGCGGGGATGGATGGTATCGAAGCGCGATATCACCAGGTGCCCGCCGATGCGCGTCAGATAGGTCGCGATTGCGCCGGCGATAATGATCCAGAAGGTCGTGCTCATGGCCGTGCCTTTACGCCGCTATGGTGGGGAGGCAGGATGACCGCCAGCAGCACACCGGCAACAGCGCCAATCGAGACATGCCAGGGCGAGCCCACGGTCTTGTAGGCGATGATGGAGGCGGCAGCGCTGGCAATGACCACCGGCAGCCACAGAGGCCGCTTGCGGAAGCCCAGCACGAGACCGAGGAAATAGATCGGCAGCAGGAAATCGATGCCCAGCGCGTGCGTGTCGGGGATCAGCTTGCCGAACAGCGCACCAAGCGCGCTTTCGACGATCCAGAACAGATAGACAGGCAAGCCAAGTCCCAGATACCAGGCAAAGCCGACCGTCTGGCCGGATTGCGCCCTCGCCTCGGCCACCGCGAATTGCGGATCGGTCAGGATGAAATAACCAAGCGCCTGCTGGATGAGGGGCCAGTGCGCGATGCGCCGGCCGATGCCGGCGGAATAGAGCACGTGGCGGAAATTGACGGCGAAGATCGACAGCACGATCAGCCACGGCGCCACATGCTGGCCGAACAGCTGGATGCCGACCATCTGGCTGGCGCCGCCATAGACCAGCGCACTCATCAGAAAGGCTTCCAGGACCGAGAAGCCATTGTCCACGGCGAGCGCGCCGAACAGCACCGCAAACGGCGCCGAGGCCACCACCACAGGCATCGACAGCCGCACGCCTTGCCAGAAATCGCTTCTGTCGCCGCTCTCGGAAATTACGTCCGTCGCCATCAACCACTCCTGATGCATGTCGCCCAAAAGGGGGATAACGACATGCACAACAACAAGGGAAGCGCGGTATGTAGGTGGCGCGGCTTGCCGTGTCACACGAATTCGCTTGAGCCAAACGATCAGCGGAAATGATCGCTGGATCGGCTGAGTTAGACGCTTATTCCTTCAGGATCTTGCCCTCGATCGCCCTGCCCCAGTCGAGCAGCGGCTTGGCGCGCAAGGTGAAATCGACGAGCTCGTCGACCAGATCAGCCGTATGGATTCCCGCGGGATCGATAACATGCTGGACGACAAAATGCCGGTTGCGGATGGCGGCGACAAGGTCGGGATCGCTGATTTCCTCGAAGCCGCGTGGCGTACGCTTCATACGGCCTTCGGTCTCGAGTTCAAGCCGGTTCTTCTTCAACGCCGCCACCAGGGCGCGAAACCTGTCCGGCTTCGTCGCGATGGCTTTGCGCATCGCCAGCAGCAACGCCGGCTCCGGCTGCCACCAGGCAATGTCGGCAAAGCAGCGCTCAAGCCCGATATGGACGTAGAACACGCCCTGCTCCATCTTGGTGCCGTCGGGCGACAGGATGGCCGACAAATGCCTGTTGTAAGGCCGCTTGTCTTTGGCGAAGCGCACGTCGCGATTGATGCGGAACAGCGACTTCTTGCGATCACCGCGCAGGCCAAGCCCGGCCTCGGCGAAGCGCTCGGTCAGCGTGTCGACGAGATCACTGAGCGGATCGCGCAATTCCTGTTCGAACAGGTCACGGTTCTCCCAAAACCACTCTCGGTTCTGGTGGAAATCCAGCGCCTTGAGGAACGGAATGGCTTTTGGGCCGAACCCTTTGAATGCGCCGTCCATCAGGCCTTGCCGATCCGCGCCAGCCAGGCATCTTCGTCGATGACCTCGATGCCGAGTTCGCTGGCGAGCTTGAGCTTGGAGCCGGCACCCGGCCCGGCGACCACCAGATCCGTCTTCGCCGAAACCGAGCCCGCGACCTTGGCGCCGAGGCGCTCCGCCATCGCCTTGGCCCGGAGCGTGTCATCTTCTCCAGCGAGCCGGTGAACACGACCGTTTTGCCGGCGACCTCGCTGTCGGCCGAAACGGTGACGACATACGGCTTCGGCTTGACCTGCTCGAGCAGCTTCTCAAGCACCTCGTCGTTGCGCTCATTGCCGAAGAAGCCGCGCAGCGCATCGATCACCGTATCGCCGATGCCGTTGACCGATGGGAAAACAGTATGTGGATCCTCCGCGGCCGCAGTCTCCTTGCCGACGCGGATCAGCTCCTCGATGGTCGAGAAGGTGCGGGCAAGCACGGCCGCCGTCGTTTCGCCGATATGGCGGATGCCGAGCGCGAAGATGAAACGGTCGAGTTCCGGCTCGCGGCGCGAGTCGATGGCCGCGAACAGCTTGTCGAGGCTTTCATAGTTGCGATCCTCGACGCTGCGCACATTCTTGCGTGTCTTGCCCGATGCGGCTTCGCGCTGCCTGGCCTGCTCCTCGCGGCGCTCGGCCAGCGCCCTGGTGACGGCCGGACGGCGGTCCCTGAGCGTGAAGATATCGGCGGCGGTCCTGATCAATCCCGCATTGAAGAACGTGTCTATGTTCTCCGCGCCGAGGCCTTCGATGTCCAGGGCGCCGCGTGACACGAAGTGGCGCAATCCCTCCACCGCCTGCGCCGGGCAGATCAGCTCGCCGGTGCAGCGGCGGCGGGAATCCTCCTTGCCGGTCTTCTCGTTGATCTCGCGCGTCGCCGGCGAGCCGCATATCGGACAGGTGTGCGGGAATTCGTACGGCACGGCATCGGCCGGCCGCTTGTCGATGACGACGCTGACGATCTGCGGAATGACATCGCCTGCCCGCTGGATCACGACCGTATCGCCGATGCGCACGTCGATGCCGTCGCGGATCGGCTGGCCGGTCGAGTCCAGGCCCTTGATATAATCCTCATTGTGCAGCGTGACGTTCTCGACCACGACGCCGCCGACCGTGACCGGCGCCAGCCGCGCGACTGGCGCCAGCGTACCGGTACGGCCGACCTGGATGTCGATCTTCTGAACGGTCGTCATCGCCTGTTCGGCCGGAAATTTATGCGCGATCGCCCAGCGCGGTTCGCCGGTGACGAAGCCCCAGCGGCGTTGCAACTCCAGCTGGTCGACCTTGTAGACGACGCCGTCGATATCGTAGCCGAGCGCGGAGCGCTGCTCCTCGATCCGATGATAATGCGCGATCAACTCCTCGGCCGATTTCGCCCGCACCATCAGCGGACTGATCTTGAACCCCCACTCGGCGAATTTCTGCACCGAATCATACTGGGTCGGAGCCGGATCCGCTGTCGTGTAACCCCAGGCATAGGCGAAGAATTTGAGGTTTCGGCTGGCGGTGACGGACGGATCCTTCTGGCGCAGCGACCCGGCCGCCGTGTTGCGCGGATTGACGTAGTCCTGGCCGCCGACGGCGGCCGAGCGCTGCTTCAGCGCCTCGAATTCCGCATAGGTCATGTAGACCTCGCCGCGGATCTCGATGGTTTCGGGCCAGCCCGAGCCTTTCAGCTTTGCAGGGATGTCGGCGATGGTCTTCAAATTGGCGGTGATGTCTTCGCCGACGGCGCCGTTGCCACGCGTTGCGCCCTGCACGAACACACCGTTTTCGTAACGCAGCGAAGCCGATAGCCCGTCGATCTTCGGTTCGGCCGTGAACGCAATGTCGAGTTCCTTGTCGCGATCGAAGAACCGCCGCCCGCGTTCGATGAAATCCGTGACATCATCGTCTGTATAGGCCTTGGCAAGGCTGAGCATCGGCACGGCATGGCGCACCTTGGTAAAGCCTTCCGCGGGCGCTGCTCCGACCCTGAGCGATGGCGAATCCTCGCGCACCAGCGCCGGAAAGCGCTCCTCGATGGCAAGGTTGCGCCGCGCCAGCGCATCATACTCGGCATCGGTGATAACAGGCGCATCTTCGGTATGGTAGCGCCGGTCGTGCTCGGCGATCTCTTCCGCCAGCCGCTTCAGCTCGGCTTCGGCCTCGCTCTCACTGAGCGAATCGACAGGTTTTTCAGCCATGCTTTCCTTCCCCGGACGGTGGCCCGCCACAATAGATCAGGATTTTGGGAAAATCATTCCTGAACAGCAGGATGGAGCCATATCCTGACTCGATCCCTGACACCTGTTGTTCTTATGCCGCCGTGGTGTTTTCACGCAGCAATCGCTCGGCGGCGGCGCGCGCCTCGTCGGTGATGGTGGCGCCGGCCAGCATGCGCGCGATCTCTTCCTGCCGCGCCGGCCGGTCCATCTCGGCAATGCCGGTGGCGACACGGTCGGTGGTGCCGGATTTGGAGATCAGGAAATGCGTCGCCGCGCGTGCCGCGACCTGTGGCGCATGCGTCACCGAGAGCACCTGGACGCGCTTCGACAGCCGCGCCAGCCGCTGGCCGATGGCGTCGGCGACGGCGCCGCCCACCCCAGTATCGATTTCATCGAAAACCAGCGTCGGCGCCGAGCCGCGGTCGGCCAGCGCGACCTTCAACGCCAGAAGGAAGCGCGAAAGTTCGCCGCCGGACGCTACTTTCATCATCGGCCCGGGCCGCGTGCCTGGATTGGTGCGCACCCAGAATTCGATCTGGTCGATGCCCTCTTCCATGCGGCTCTCGGCCTCGCTCTTCATTTCCACGATAAAGGCGGCGCGTTCGAGCTTCAGCGCCGGCAATTCCGCCATCACCGCCTTGGTCAGGCCGACCGCCGCCGCGTGGCGAAGCGAAGACAGCTGCGCGGCGGCAATGTCGTAGGTCTCGCGTGCCGCGGCGGCCTGCTTTTCCAGCCCGTGCAGGCGCTCCTCGCCGGCATCGAGATCGGCAAGATCGGCCGACATCGTGTCGCGAAGCTGCGCCAGATCGTCGACGGCGACGCTGTGCTTGCGCGAGGCCGCGCGCAGCGAAAACAGCCGCTCCTCCGCCTTCTCCAACCGCTGCGGATCATATTCGGTGGCGCGCAGTGCTGCCTCGACGCCCGATTGCGCCGCGTCGAGCGACAGCATCGCCTCGTCGAGCGACTTGACGACGTCGTCGAGCAGGCCGGGCGCCTCGGTCACCTTGCGCTGCAGTCGTCGCAGCAGGCTGGCCAGTTGCGGCAAGGGCGAGGACGGGCCGGACAGCACATCCTGCGCATCATGGATTTCGGAAGCGATCTTCTCGGCTCGCATCATCGATGCGCGCAGTTCGGCGAGATCCGTCTCCTCGCCCGGCTGCGGATCGAGCTTCGTCAACTCCGCCACCGCGGCGCGCAAATAGTCGGCCTCGCGCGCGGCCGCCGCCACCTTGGCGCGGTGGCGCGACAGCTCCTGCTCGCAGGCGCGCCAGTGCCGCCATGCCTCGCCGGTCGAGCGGACGGCGCCGAGATGGCCACCGAAAGCATCAAGCACCTCGCGATGCGCGCCGGGATCGACCAGCGCGCGTTCATCGTGCTGGCCGTGGATCTCGACCAGCGCGCGCCCGACATCGCGCATCAGCGTGACGCTCGAAGGCTGATCGTTGACGAAGACACGGGTGCGGCCATCCGCCGTCTGCAGGCGGCGCAGGATGATGTCGCCGTCATCCTCGATCGCATTGTCGGCAAGCAGCGCACGCGCCGGATGATTGCGCGGCACGTCGAAGACGGCGATGACCTGGCCTTGGGCCGCGCCATGGCGCACCAGCGACGCGTCGCCGCGCGCACCGAGCGCCAGCGACAGGGCATCGAGCAGGATGGATTTGCCGGCACCGGTTTCGCCGGTCAGCACCGAAAGACCCGGCTGGAAGTCGATATCCAGCTTCTCGATCAGGACGATATCGCGGATCGACAGTCTGGAAAGCATCAGAACCCGAATCTAGAACGGCACGCGACCATTTGCAGTCGCAGCGCCGCACTATCTTTTTGTTTGAGCACCGGATCAATCCGAAAAGCGCTGTGAACGCTTCAGTCGATGCTCATACGTCAGGCGCCGGTGATCATCTTTCCGGCCTTGGATATCCACGACCCTGCATTTTCGCGCGGTGCAAGCCCATTGCTCTGCAAGAGCTTGTAGGAATCCTTGTACCACGGGCTGTCAGGGTAGTTGGTGCCGAGCACGGCGGCGGCCGTCTGCGCCTCCGAAGTCAGACCCATCGCGTAATAGCTTTCGGTCAGACGCGCGAGCGCCTCCTCGACATGGCGCGTGTTGGAATAGTTCTCGACCACGGTGCGGAAGCGCTTGACGGCGGCGATGTATTCACGCCGCTCGAGATAGTAGCGGCCGATCTGCATCTCCTTGCCTGCCAACTGATCGTTGGCGAAGCGGATCTTTTCCTTGGCGTCGTCGACATATTCCGATGTCGGCCAGCGGGTGACCAGATCCTGCATCGTCTGGACGGTCTGACGCGCTTCCTTCTGGTCCTGCGTCACGTCCTTGATCTGGCGGTAGTAGCTCAAGCCGATGATGTACTGCGCATAAGCAGCGTCATCGGTCGACGGGTAAAGCGTGAGATAACGCTTGGCCGAGCCGATCGCCTCGTCGTAATTGCCCTGGCGATAGTCGGCGAAAGCGCCCATCACCATCGATTTGCGGGCCCATTCCGAATAGGGATGCTGGCGGTCGACGGCGTCGAACTTGCGGCTCGCCTCCTGCAGGCGCCCGGCATTGAGATTGGCAAGGCCCTGGTTGTAGAGAACATCGGCCGGCTCGGTCTGGTCGACATAGGTCGACAGGTCGATATCTTTCTCCGACGACATGCAGGCCGACAGGAAGAGCGATGGAACAACTACTGAAAGCGCCAGGAAAACGGCCCTCTGCGGTGCTTTCAATTGACCAACTCGCTTGAAGAACATGATTGGATCTCGCCCTTTCGGCGCTATTTCAATGCCAGTTGCATGCCATTGTTTCAAAACTGGTCCCCACTTTTGAACGACATGCACTAATCGACGGCAGCAGCCATAAACCATAACCGCCTTGCCCGGCAACGCTATCTCCGGCCAATCGCACATTTTTGTGGCGGCCGGACGCAGCTTGGACATCAATGCAATTTCACTGGCAGGTGGTGCATTCCTGCAACACGCGCAATCCCCCATGGAACCCGAAAAAACTGGAAAAATCAGATCATCCAGGGCGCGTAGAGCGGCGCGTTGACGGCGTTCATCTCGGCGCTGCGGCCACGCTCCCGGCGCGTCGTCTCGACGATCTCGAACGCCGTGCGATCCGACAGCAGGCGGCGCAGGGCCGCGGCATTCATCCTGTGGCCGCCGCGATAGGAGCGGAAGCAGCCGATGAAGCGGGCGCCGGCCAGCGCCAGGTCGCCCATGGCGTCCAGCGTTTTATGGCGCACGAATTCGTTGGGATAGCGCAGGCCGCCCATGTTGATGACGCGGTTGTCGTCGCCGATCACCAGCGAATTCTCCAGCGAGGAGCCGAGCGCATAGCCTGCAGCCCACAGCCGCTCGACATCCTTCATGAAGCCGAAGGTGCGGGCACGCGCGATGTCGCGACGGAAAATATCGGCATTGAGGTCGGAGGCAAACAGCTGACGGCCTATCGCCGGGCTTTCGAAGTCGATCTCGATCTCGAAACGGGTTCCGTCATAGGGCCGAAACTCCGCCCACGAGGCGCCGTTCTCGATGCGGACCGGCTTGATGACCCTGATATAGCGGCGCTTGACCGAAAGCGTCTCGATGCCCGCCTGGTCGATGGCTTCGACGAACGCCGTGGCGCTGCCATCGAAGATCGGAACCTCGGAACCATCGATCTCGACAGCGACATTGTCGATGCCGAGCCCAAACAGCGCCGCCATGATGTGCTCGACCGTGGCAATATGCTCGCCGGCGGGATCACCAAGCATGGTGCACAGGTCGGTGGCGCCGACTTCCGAGACCAGGGCACGAAACTCGCGGCCCTGCTCGGCACCGTTGAAAAGCTGGAAAACGATGCCGGCGTCGGCATCCGCCGGCATGAAGCTGATGGACACTTCCTTGCCGCTGTGGACGCCGGTGCCAGTAAGCGACGCGCGCGTCTTCAATGTCGTCTGATAGTCGTGCAAGACAATCCCCATAAGCCCGTAATGCCTAGGTCCGCTTCTCCAGCCCGAGGGCGCGGCTCTTGTGTGAATCGGCTGGCAGGGCGACTTCCCCCGAAATCCCGGCAAACCGATGATGGTAGGCAGCGAAGATAATGTCCCGTCAGGGAGACTCCAAATCACGGTTTCTTACTCTGTGTAACCGCGAACTGGAATGGGCGCGACTTTGTAAGCTGTTGAAATCACAGCATTTAAAACGTTAACAGGCAAGCGATTCCTCGCTTGCCTGTTAACAAATGTTACAGTCCGTTTACCAATCAGTTGGCCTGGCGGCGCAGGAACGCCGGAATCTCCAGCTGATCGTCTTCCTGAGTCGTCCTCACCTGCGGCGTCAGGCGGCCCTGATCGTCGAGTTGGCCACGGCGCGGCGCATAGAGCTGCGCATCCTGGCTGGCGAGGCGGCGCACTTCGGGCGCGGCCTGGCGCAGCTTGGGCTCGCGCGGCTGCGCCGGCTGCAGCCTTGCGGGTTCTTCCTCGCGGCGGGTCAGTCCGTTGGTCAGGCGCTTCAGCAGGCCGATCGGTCCGCTGTTGTTCTCGTGGTCCACCGGGCGGCTCTTGGCATCCACCTCGGCCTTGACGACCGGCGGGAAGTCCTCGACGCGCGGCATACGCTGAGGTGCCATGGCAACAGGCTGCGGGGCTTCGCGCAGCATCTCGCGCGGCTGCGGGGCCGGCTGCATCTGCTGGACCACCGGCTGCGGCATCGGCTGTGCTGGCGGCGCCTGGAAGATTTTGCTCTGCGGGCGGAAATCTTCTGCGTGAGCGACAGGAGCCGGGCGCGCCTGCGCCATCGCCGCGGCATTGGCTTCGGCCAGATGGATGGCTTCGGCGACAGGGTCGACAGCGCGTGGCTCGTAGGCCGCCTGCTGGACAGGCGCCGGGCGAGCCTCCGCGATCTGAGCCGCCGGGCGGCTGACCGGCTTCGGAGGCGCCGTGCGGATCGAGATCGGCGCAGCGGCGATTTCAGCCGCCGATTTGTCGATGCCGGTGGCAACCACCGAGACGCGGATGACGCCTTCGAGTTCCTCGTCGAAAGTGGCGCCCAGGATGATGTTGGCGTCCTGGTCGACTTCCTCGCGGATACGGGTCGCCGCTTCGTCGACTTCGAACAGCGTCAGGTCGCGGCCGCCGGTGATCGAGATCAGCAGGCCCTTGGCGCCCTTCATCGAGGTCTCGTCGAGCAGCGGGTTGGCGATCGCCGCTTCGGCGGCGGCCATCGCGCGGCCCTCGCCCGAAGCTTCGCCGGTGCCCATCATCGCCTTGCCCATCTCGCGCATGACGGAACGGACGTCGGCGAAGTCGAGATTGATCAGGCCTTCCTTGACCATCAGGTCGGTGATGCAGGCGACACCGGAATAGAGCACCTGGTCGGCCATGGCGAAGGCATCGGCGAAGGTGGTCTTGTCATTGGCCAGCCGGAACAGGTTCTGGTTGGGGATGACGATCAGCGTATCGACGCATTTCTGCAATTCCTCGATGCCGAAGTCCGCGGTCTTCATGCGGCGCTGGCCTTCGAAGTGGAACGGCTTGGTGACGACGCCGACGGTGAGGATGCCCTTTTCGCGCGCTGCGCGGGCAACGACGGGAGCAGCACCGGTGCCGGTGCCGCCGCCCATGCCGGCTGTCACGAAGCACATATGGGTGTTGGTCAGGTGATCGAGGATTTCATCGATGCACTCTTCCGCCGCCGCACGGCCGACTTCCGGCTGCGATCCCGCACCGAGCCCCTCGGTGACGTGAGCGCCGAGCTGGATCAGGCGGCCTGCCTTCGACATGGTCAGCGCCTGCGCGTCGGTGTTGGCCACCACGAACTCGACGCCGCGCAAACCGGCGGTGATCATGTTGTTGACGGCATTGCCGCCGCCGCCGCCGACACCGAACACGGTGATGCGCGGCTTAAGCTCGGTGATGTCCGGCTTTTGCAGATTGATGGTCATTGTCTCCGTCCTTTGCCTTTCACGCCGCTTCGCCGCCGCGGCCGCCTATGGGGCTGTCCCCGTCAATTTTAGAAACTGTCTCTCAACCACTGACTCATGCGATGCAGTTTTCCGCCCGTTCCGGTCATTTTGAGACCGGAAATTCCTTTCGCCGGATGGCTCTCGAAGCTCGCCATCTGCGGGTAGATCAGAAGCCCCACCGCGGCCGAGAAGGCCGGCCCCTTCGCCGCTTCCGGCAGGCCGGCCACGCCGAGCGGGCGGCCGATGCGCACATTTCGTCCCAGAATGCGGCGCGCCGCCTCCGGCAGGCCGGCAAGCTGGCTGGCGCCGCCGGTAAGAACCACACGCTTGCCCACTGCATTGCCATAGCCGGACTTGTTCAGCCGGTCGCGCAGCAGTTCGAGCGTCTCGTCGATGCGGGCGCGCACGATGCGCGTCATCACCGAGCGCGGGATCTGCAAGGGCACGTCGCCATCGTCACCGATCGGCTGGATCGAGACCAGGTCGCGATCGTCGGCGCTGCCGGGCAGCGCCGAACCATGCATCACCTTCAGCCGTTCGGCGGCATCAAGCGAGGTCGACAGCCCCTTGGCCATGTCCAGCGTGACATGGTTGCCGCCGATGGCGATGGCATCGCCATGGACGAACTTGCCTTCCGAAAACACCGAGATCGTCGTCGTGCCGCCGCCCATGTCGATGCAGGCCGCACCCATTTCCAACTCGTCGTCGACCAGCGCCGCCAGCCCGCTGGCATAGGGCGTCGCCACCATGCGCTCGACCGACAGATGCGAACGGTTGATGGACAGCTCCAGATTGCGCATCGGCGCGGCGTCGCCGGTCAGCACATGCATGTCGACGCCGAGTGCGTCGCCGACCATGCCGCGCGGATCGCGCACGCCGCGTTCGGCATCCAGCGAGAAGCCGACGGGAAGCGAATGGATCACTTCGCGCTCGGCCTTCAGCGCCTGCTTGGCGCCAGCACCGAGAACGCGCTTGATGTCGGCCTCGTCGGCCTCGTGGCCGCCAAGATTGATGGTGGCGGAGAAGGCTTCGCTCTTCAGCCGGCCGGCCGTCATGTTGACGATCAGCGAATCGACCGTCAGCCCGGCCATGCGCTCGGCTGCGTCGACGGAAAGGCGGATGGCATGCTCCGCCCTGTCGAGATCGACCACGACACCCGACTTCACGCCTTGCGACTTCTGATGGCCGATGCCGATCACCTGGATCCGGTGCGAACGGCCGCGCAGCAGCTTGCCGTCATCGCACGGCTTGAGCTTGGCCACCATGCAGCAGACCTTGCTCGAACCGACATCCAGCACCGTCAGGGTGCCAGACCGGCGCGACGCGGCATCGCCAGGACTGCCAAGCCAGCTCATATCTTCGTCTCCGGCTTGCGCTTCAGGCTCTTGGGTTTCTCGTTGAGGGCGGCTTCGCGCTGCGTCGCCGCTTCCGCCGTCAACTGCACGACCAGCCGGTCCGTCAGGCGCATGTCGACGGCGGCGATGTCGCGCGACAGCAAACCGTTGTCATGATCCATCTTCACGAGTTCGGCGAGCGCCTGATCCTCGTCGTCCTCGGGAAGCTTGATGGTGATGCCATTGTCCAGCTTCAGGTCCCAGCGCCGTTCGCCGACACGGATATAACCTTTGATCCGGTTCGCGAGCTCGGGATATTTTTCGACCTTGGCCAGGAAATCGGGCGCGCTCGCCGGCGCGCCGGTGCCGATCAGCAGCGGCAGAAGCACCTGCTTGCCGCCCGAGAACGGCGCGATCATGGCGCCATTCCTCTCGATGACCGAAAGCTCGTCACCCTGCTGCCAGAGCGCGAAAGCCTCACGCTCCTCGACACGCACTTCCAGCGTATGCGGATAGACCTTGCGCACCGCCGCGACCTCGATCCACGGCAAGGTCGCAATTCGTTCCCGCGCGGCCTCGGCATTAAAGCCGATCAGCGACGTCCAGCCGTCGAGTTCAAGCCTGTCGAGTATATCGATTTCCGAGGTCTGGCGATTGCCCACCACCTTGACCTGATCGACGGCAAATCCGGTACGGGCGGTGATGCTCTGCACGATACCGTCGACATGACCGCCGAGATAGGCGCCATAGGCACTGCTCGAGAAAATCAGCACGGCCGACATCATGGCCGCGGAAAAGCGCGGCGCCTGGAATTCCCCGACACCGAGGCGCGCCATAATGCGCACCGGGCGGCGCAGCATCCGCGGCAGCACGAAATGGTCCAACGACAACGACAGGCCGAACAGCGCCGGACCGGCCGCGCCCCTCTCCCTACCCTGTCCCCATTTCAACGCAGACACGAAGCGTCCTCCACCATCCAACTCAACAAATCGCCAAACGAGTGCCCGGCCTGGGCGGCGATTTCAGGCACCAAGGACGTCGGCGTCATACCCGGCTGGGTGTTGACCTCGAGCCAGACAATCTCGCCGTTTTCGGAATGCCGATCGTCATAACGGAAGTCCGACCGGGAAACGCCCCGACAGCCGATCGCTTGGTGAGCCTTGAGCGCCAGTGTTTGTATTTTTTGGTAAATATTCGGTGAAACTTTTGCGGGGCATTCGTGCTTTGATCCCCCGGCGACATATTTTGAATCATAGTCGTAGAAGGAATGGCCGGTCGGGATGATCTCGCAGACCCCCAGCGCCACATCGCCCATCACCGCGCAGGTCAGCTCCCTGCCGTGAATGTAGCGCTCGACCATGACGGTATCGCCATATTTCCATTCCGACGAGCCAAGAACCTGCGGCGGATGCGACTGGCCTTCATGCACGATGACGACGCCGAAGCTTGAACCCTCATTGACCGGCTTGACCACATAGGGCGGCTTCATCGGATGCTTGTTCTGGATGGCGAAGCGGCTGGCGACCTTCGATTCGGCGACCACGATGCCGACCGCCTTGGCAACCCGTTTGGCCTGCTCCTTGTTCATGGCCAGAGCCGAGGCGAGCACGCCGGAATGGGTGTAGGGAATGCCGAGATATTCGAGGATGCCCTGGATGGTACCGTCCTCGCCGAAGGGGCCGTGCAGCGCATTGAAGGCGACATCGGGCTTGAGCTCGGCAAGCACGGAGCCGACATCGCGCCCGACATCGACGCGGGTGACCTGGTAACCTTCCTTCTCAAGCTCATCGGCGCAAGCCTTTCCGGAGGACAGGGACACGGGCCGCTCGGACGAAAAACCACCCAGCAGGACGGCCACATGCTTGTTTTTCATTCCCCGGCATCCCCTCTCTCACGGCGGACCAAAACCAGATTTTCCGCAACATTGAGTCAGAGTCTCCCGGCAGGTTGCCCCCCAGACGGAAAACGCTGAAAACGCGTCGAACGACTCAAATCAGGAAACGCTTTCGAGCAGAGAATCAGAGAGTTGATTCACTGGCAAGTGCTTACGATTCCGAGAGATTCACTTTCTGAGAAAATGGATGCGAAAAGCGTGTCGTTGAGTCTTTGCGGCAACGGTCGCGGACCGTTTTTCGCCTCGTTGAAGTTCATGCATCACATGAACTTCAACACGCGCTAGGTGTGTCGAGATTCAGGTCAGGCCGAGTCGAAAACGATGGCTTTCGAGAACCGGAGCGGAGCATCACCTGAATATCAGCGCACCTTAAAGGAGCTGCCCGAGAAACTCCTGAACGGCATGCCCTGGCCGGAAATTGCCGATGCGCTTGATTTCCCATTGCAGCCGGATACCGGAATTCTCCAGCACCCGCGTGCGCACCGTCTCGCCGAGATATTCAAGGTCGTAGCCGGTCGCGGTTCCGGTGTTGATCATGAAGTTGCAATGCATCGGCGACATCTGCGCGCCGCCGATCATCAGGCCGCGGCAGCCCGCTTTGTCGATCTCCTTCCAGGCCGATGTGCCGTCGGGATTCTTGAAGGTCGAGCCGCCGGTCTTCTCGCGGATCGGCTGCACGGTCTCACGATGGTTCTGCACGGCCTCCATCGCAGCCTTGATGGTCGCCCTGTCCTCGGCAAAGCCTTCGAACACGGCGGAGGTGAAGATCAGCCCGGAAGGAGCCGCCGAATGGCGATAGGCGTATCCCATATCGGCATTGCTCAGCGTCTGCACATTGCCCTTGCGATCGAGTGCTCGCACTTCGATGACGCGCTCGCGCGTCTCGACGCCATTGGCGCCGGCATTCATTCGCAGCGCACCGCCGATTGCACCCGGAATGCCGTGGTAGAAATGAAAGCCGCCAATGCCGGCCTCGAGCGCCACCGCTGCGACGCGCTTGTCGGGGGTCGCAGCTCCCGCCTTGATCCTGATTGGCGAAATCACCTCGGCATCGCCGAAGCCCTTGGCCGAAAGCCGAATGACAAAGCCCTCGATGCCGCCATCGCGGACCAGAAGGTTGGAGCCGACGCCGACGACCGTCAGCGGTATCTCCTCGGGAACGGCTTTGAGGAACGCTGCAAGGTCTTCCTCGTCGGCCGGCTGGAACAGCACCTCTGCCAGACCCCCGGCACGGAACCAGGTGATCTTGTCCATCTCGGCGTTCGGCGTCAGGCGGCCGCGCAGGCCGGCAAGCCGGTCGCCAAGTCTGTCGATCAGGGCCTGGCCGTGCATCATGAGACGGTCCCGCCAAGCTCCTTGGGCAACGCATAGGCCCATTGGGTGATGTTGCCGGCTCCAAGGAAGACGACGAAATCGCCCGGCTTGGCCAGGTCACGGACGATGGGCGCAATCGCCGCCGGGCCCTCGATGTAGCGCGCGTCGCGATGACCGCCGGCGCGGATGCGCGACACCAGCGCGTCCGAGCTGACGCCGTCGATCGGCTCTTCGCCGGCCGCGTAGACCGGCGCCACCATTACTGTGTCGGCGTCGTTGAAGCAGGTGGAAAACTCGTTGAACAGATCATGCAGCCGGGTGAAGCGATGCGGCTGGGCAATGGCGATGACACGACCCTGGGTGGCGCTGCGCGCCGCCTTCAGCACCGCCGAGATCTCGACCGGATGGTGGCCGTAATCGTCGAATATTTCGACGCCGTCCCACGAACCGGTATGGGTGAAGCGGCGCTTGACGCCGGCGAAGGACGACAGGCCCTTCTTGATCGCCTCGGCCGACAGGCCGAGTTCGTGCGCGACCGCGATTGCTGCCGTCGCGTTGGAGACGTTGTGACGGCCGGGCATCGGCAGGCGCAGGCCTGCTATGACAGTCTGGCCGCCGGTCTTGCGGTCGCGGATCACCACGTCGAATTCCGAAATGGCACCTGACATGCGGTGATTGGTAAAGCGCACGTCGGCCTGCGCATTCTCGCCATAGGTGATGACCCGGCGGTCCTCGATGCGGCTGACCAGCGCCTGCACTTCGGGGTGATCGGTGCACATCACGCCAAAACCGTAGAACGGAACGTTCTCGACAAACTGGCGGAACGCCTCGCGCACCTTGTCGAAGCTGCCATAGTGGTCAAGATGCTCGGGGTCGATGTTGGTGACGACCGCGATCTCGGCCGGCAGTTTCAGGAAGGTGCCGTCGCTCTCGTCGGCCTCGACCACCATCCATTCGCCGTCGCCCATGCGGGCGTTGGTGCCGTAGGCATTGATGATGCCGCCATTGATCACGGTCGGATCGAGCCCGCCCGCATCGAGCAAGGTCGCCACCATCGAGGTCGTCGTCGTCTTGCCATGCGTGCCGCCGATCGCCACCGCCTGGCGAAAGCGCATCAGTTCGGCCAGCATCTCGGCCCGGCGCACGATCGGCAGCAGCTTTTCGCGCGCGGCCTTCAGCTCAGGGTTGGATTTCTTGATCGCCGTCGAGACGACCACCACCTCGGCATCGCCGAGATTCTCGGCCCTATGGCCGACGAAGCATTCAATGCCCTTGTCGCGCAGCCGCTGCACATTGGCGCTTTCGGCCTGGTCGGACCCTTGCACCTTGTAGCCGAGATTGTGCAGCACTTCGGCAATGCCGCTCATGCCGATGCCGCCAATGCCGATGAAATGCACAAGGCCGATGGTCTGCGGCATCTTCATGCTTGCGTCCCCTTCCTGAAATCCGAAACGGTTTTTTTGGACGCAATAGCCTCTGTAAGATCGGCGAGCAACCGTGCCGCGTCCGGCCTGCCGGCCGATTTCGCACCCGCCGCCATTGCCGTCAGCCGATCGGGGTCGTCCATCAGCCCGCCGACAAGCGCTGCGATGCGTTCGGACGAGAGCGAGGATTGCGGATGCACTTCGCCGCCGCCGGCAGCGGCAAGGGCCGCCGCGTTCGCCGCCTGATCGTGATCGAGCGCATGGGGGTAAGGCACCAGCAGCGCCGGCCGGCCGATGACGGCGATCTCCGAGACGGTCGAGGCGCCGGAACGCGAGATCACCAGATGAGCGGCCGCCATGCGTGCCGCCATGTCGGTGAAGAAGGGCGAGACCTCGACGGCGACGCCAAGGGTGGCATAGGCCGCCTTGACCCGCGCCACGTCATCGGCGCGCGCTTGTTGGGTAATGACCAGCCGTTTGCGCTGGGCGTTGGAAAGCAGCGCAATGGCTCCCGGCACGGCATCGGAAAAGAATTGGGCGCCCTGGCTGCCGCCAAAAACCAGCAGGCGGAACGGTTGATGCCCGGCAGATGCCGCATAGGCAGTCTTGGCCGCTTCCAGCACCGCAGGCCGGACCGGATTGCCCGTCGTCACCGTCTTGACCCCGGCAGCACTGCTGTCCTGCGGCAGGAAGCCGCCGGCGATGGCGTCGACACGGCCGGCCAGCGCCCGGTTGGCGCGCCCCATCACCGCGTTCTGCTCATGGATCAGGGTCGGTACCTTGCGCCGTGTCGCCGCGTAGAGCGGCGGCAAGGTCGGATAGCCGCCGAAGCCGACGACGGCATCCGGCTTGATCCTGGCGATGACGGCAGAAGCCTGGCGCACGCCGCGCCAGATTTTCCAGAAGGCACCAAGCAGGGCAAAAGGGTTTTTCGAGCCCATCGTCGCCGACTGGATCGGGTGGACGGCAGCGGCCGGAAAATGGCCGGCGAAACGCTCGGCACGGTCGTCGGTTGCCAGGTGCACCGACCAGCCGCGCTCGTTCAGCTCATGCGCCAGCGCCTCGGCCGGGAAAAGATGCCCACCGGTGCCGCCTGCCGCGAGAAGGATGACGCCTCTGGCCATATCACTCCGCCGGCACGGCGCGTTGCGACAGGCCAAAGCCCATCTGCTTGCGCTTTTCCGGCCGCTTGCGTGTCAGCGCCAGCACCATCCCCATCGAGATGGCGATGGCGATCTGCGAGGAGCCGCCATAGGAGATGAACGGCAGCGTCATGCCCTTGGCCGGCACAAGCTGGAGGTTGACGCACATGTTGATGACCGCCTGCAGGCCGAAGACGGTGACGAGGCCGCCGACCGCATAGCGGGTGAAATCGTCATGCTCCTTCAGCGCCGTGTTGAGGCCGCGCAGCACGATGAAGGCGAATATCGACATGATGAAGAAGCACATGATCAGTCCGAACTCTTCGCCTGCGACCGAGAAGACGAAGTCGGCATGGCTGTCGGGAATGACCCGCTTGACTGTGCCCTCACCTGGTCCGACGCCAAACCAGCCGCCATTGATCAGCGCGTCGCGTCCCATATCGACCTGGAATGTGTCGCCTTCGCCGGTAAGAAACTTGTCGATGCGCAAGGCAACGTGCGGGAACACCGTATAGGCGGCGAAAACGCCGCCGACGCCGGCGGCACCCAGCGCAACGATCCACAGCCAGGGCAGCCCGGCCATGAAAAACATGATGCCCCAGGTGCCGGTCGTCAGCATGGTCTGGCCGAGATCCGGTTGCGCCACCAGCAGCGACACGACCAGTACCAGCAGCAACATGGCGAACAGATTGCCGGGAATGTCGGGCTGGCGCTTGTGCTCAGCGAAAAGCCAGGCGCACATGATGACGAAGGCTGGTTTCAAAAATTCCGACGGCTGGATCGACAGGCCGGCAAACGACACCCAGCGGCGTGCGCCCTTCACCTCGACGCCGATGTAGAGCACCGCCACCATCAGCACCAGCATCAGGCACAGCATGATCAGCGCCATGCGCCGGATCTGCCGGGAATCGAGGAAGGAGACGGCCAGCATCACGCCGAGCGCCGGTACGGTGAAGATGATCTGCCTGGTGGCGAAGTGGAAACTGTCGAGGCCGATGCGTTCGGCGACCGCCGGGCTCGCCGCGAAGGACAGCACGATACCGAGGCCCATCAGCGACAGGAACGCCGCCAGGAACCAGCGATCGATCGTCCACCACCAGGTCGCAACCGGACTTTTGTCGAGACGGCTCTGCATTATCGTGCCCCTCCGATGGGTTTCACACCCTCGATAGCATTCGCAGCTTGCCTGAAGGCTTCGCCGCGAACTTCGAAATTCTTGAACTGGTCGAAGCTGGCGCAGGCCGGCGACAGCAGCACCACCGCCTCGCCGCTGTCGTCCTTAGCCGCATCATGCGCGGCGTGCTCGACCGCCGCGGCCAGCGTGCCTGAAATCTCGTAGGGCACGGCCTCGCCCAGCGTCGCCGAAAACGCCGGCGCCGCCTCGCCGATAAGATAGGCCTTGGCGATGCGCGGGAAGAAGCCGCGCAAGGGTTCGATGCCGCCTTCCTTGGGCAGGCCGCCGGCGATCCAGTAGATGCGTGGAAAGCTCGACAGCGCCGGCGCCGCAGCATCGGCATTGGTCGCCTTGGAATCGTTGATGAACAGCACATGGTCCTTGCGGCCGACCTGCTCCATGCGGTGCGCGAGGCCGGGAAAGCTTTCCAGCCCCGACTGGATCTCGCCAAGCTCCAGCCCGACCTTGAGGCAAGCGGCGACCGCAGCCAGAGCGTTCTGGGCATTGTGCTGGCCACGCAAGGAGCCGATGCCTTCGAGGAAGGCGACACGGCTGTAACGGCCGTGCACAGCTTCCATCAAATTGCTGCCATCGGCGAAATAGCCGTCGGTCAGCGGCAGGCGCTTGGAAATGCGGATGACATGCCGCCCCGCCCGCTCCAGCCGCTCGGCAATCTGCGCGCACCAGGAATCGTCGATGCCGACGATCGCCGTCTCGCTGCCGGCCACCAGCCGCTCCTTGATCGCGGCGTAGTGCTGCATGGTGCCGTGGCGGTCGAGATGATCGGGCGTCAGATTGAGCAGGATGCCGGCCGTCGGATTGATCGAGGGCGCGAGATCGATCTGGTAGGACGAGCATTCGACGACATAGTGCCGATCGGGCTCGGGCGGATCGAGCGTCATCACCGCGCGGCCGATATTGCCGCCCATCTGGGCATCGCGTCCCGCGGCTTTCAGGATGTGCGCGGTCAGCGCGGTCGTCGTCGACTTGCCGTTGGTGCCGGTGATGGCGATGAAAGGCGCTGTCGGCGCGCTCAGCATCCGCTCGCGGCAGAAAAGCTCGATGTCGCCGATGATCTCGACGCCTGAGCCGCGCGCCAGTTCCACCGTCCAATGCGGCTTGGGATGCGTCAGCGGCACACCAGGCGACAGCACGAAGGCCGAGAATTTCGCCCAGTCGGCGCCGCGCAAATCAGCGGTCGCGATACCGGCAATGGCGGCCTTGGCCACACTGTCGGGATTGTCGTCCCAGGCCAGCACGTCCGCGCCGCCCTCGATCAGCGCGCGCGCCGTCGCGATCCCCGAGCCACCAAGCCCGAAGAGCGAAACGCGCTTGCCTGAAAAGGATGCGGCGGGGATCAAAGGGCTTCCTATCTCAGCTTGAGGGTCGACAGGCCGACCAGCGCCAGGATGACGGCGATGATCCAGAAGCGGATCACCACCTGGCTTTCGGTCCAGCCGAGCTTTTCGAAATGATGGTGGATCGGCGCCATCAGGAACACCCGCTTGCCAGTCATCTTGAAGTAGCCGACCTGGATGATGACGGACAGGATTTCGACGACGAACAATCCGCCGACGATGACCAGCACGATCTCATGCTTGGTGGCGACCGCGACGGTGCCGATCAGGCCGCCCATGGCCAGCGATCCGGTGTCGCCCATGAAGATCGCCGCAGGCGGCGCGTTGAACCAGAGGAAGCCGAGGCCAGCGCCGATGACCGCGCCGAGCACGACCGCCAGTTCACCGGTGCCGGGCACGAAATGGATCTGCAGATATTCGGCGAACACGGCGTTGCCGGAGAGATAGGCGATGACGCCGAAGGAGGCAGCCGCGATCATGATCGGCACGATCGCCAGGCCGTCAAGGCCGTCGGTCAGGTTCACCGCATTGCCGGCGCCGACGATGACGAAGCAGGAGAACGGAATGAAAAACCAGCCGAGATTGACGATGAATTCCTTGGCGAAGGGAAAAGTCAGCGACGACGAGAACGGCGCCTGGCCATTGTGCATGATCACCCAGGCGGCGATGCCGGCGATGACGAACTCAAGCGCCAGCCGTGCCTTGCCGGAAAAGCCGAGATGCGACTGCTTGGTCACCTTCAGATAGTCGTCGTAAAAGCCGATCGAGCCGAAGCCCAGCGTCACCAGCAGCACCACCCAGACGTAGATGCTGGACAGGTTCGCCCACAAAAGCGACGAGCCGATGATGCCCGACAGGATCATCAGCCCGCCCATAGTCGGCGTGCCGGCCTTCTTGAAATGTGTCTGCGGCCCGTCGGCGCGGATCGGCTGGCCCTTGCCTTGCCGCAGCCGCAGCGAATTGATGATGGTCGGTCCAAAGATGAAGACGATCAGCGCCGACGTGATCAGCGCCCCGCCGGTGCGGAAGGTGATGTAGCGGAAGACATTGAAGACCGAGACCTTGTCCGCAAAATCGACGAGCAGTGTGAACATGCGCTTTCGTCCCCCGACCTAGGTCTGTTTTCTGGTTGTCGATTCAGCCGGGAACTTGCCCAGCAGCGCATCGACCAGTTTTGCAAAACCGATGCCCTTCGACGATTTGATCATCACCACGTCACCTGGCTTGAGCGCGGCAAGCAGCACCGGCTTCAGCTCCTCGACACCGGCGCGGTATTCCGTCTTGATCTCAGCCGGCAGCGCTTCGGCCAGCGCCCGCATTTCCGGGCCGCCAAGAAAAACGGTCTGCGTGCCCGTGCCGACGATGAGGTCGGCAAGGGCCGCATGCAGCTTGGTCGAATGGTCGCCGAGTTCGAGCATGTCGCCGAGCACGGCGATGCGGCGGCCCTCGCCCGTCACCGGCGTCGCGTTGAGCAACGCCATGGCTGCAGCCATCGATGCCGGATTGGCGTTGTAGCTTTCGTCGATCAGCGTGATCGACCCGCCGGGGTGGCTCGAAGTCGAGCCACCGGGATGGCGCAGCACATGGCGCTTGCCGCGCCCGCGCTCGGCGGAGAGATCGGCCAGTGCTGAAGCAACCTTGTCGAGATCGGCGCCGACCAGATGCGCCGCACCCAGCACCGCCAGCACGTTCTGCACCATATGGCGGCCGGGCGCGCCGATCCGCGCCGTCACTTCGTGGCCGCCGATCCTCGCGGTGATGTCGGAATGATCCGCATGCAGTTCGCATTTGGTGAGCTTGAAGGTAGAGCGCGCATTCTCGCCGAAGCCGTAGACGTGCTCGACACCGGCGGCATGGGCCATCTTGTCGAGCAGCTTGAATCGGGCATCGTCGCGGTTGAGGACGGCGGCCCCCTCGGGCTCCAGCCCCTCGAAAATCTCGGCCTTGGCCTTGGCGATCTCGTCCAGATTGCGGAAAAAGCCGAGATGCGCCGCCGCGATCATAGTGACGATGGCGACATGCGGCCTCACCATCTTGACCAGCGGACGGATCTCGTCGGGATGGTTCATGCCGATCTCGAACACGGCATAGTCGCAATCATCAGGCATCCGCGCCAAGGTCAGCGGCACGCCCCAGTGATTGTTGAAGGACTGCGCCGAGGCATGCACCTTGCCTACGGCTTGCAGCACATGGCGCAGCGCTTCCTTGGTGGTGGTCTTGCCGGCCGAACCGGTCACAGCGATGATTTTCGCGCTCGAGCGGGCGCGCGATGCAACTCCAAGCTTTTCCAGCGCGACCAGCACATCCTCGACGACGATGATCGGCGCTGTCAGCCGGCCGAGCGACGGCAGCTTGCCTTCGGCCACCACCAGCACGCCAGCGCCAGCCTTGATGGCGGCGGTTGCGAAGTCATGGCCGTCCATCGCCTCGCCCTTGATGGCGAAGAAGGCGTCGCCCGGCTGCAGGCTGCGGCTGTCGATCGAAATGCCTGAAATGCCATCCGGCATCGGCCCGAGCGGCCGCCCGTCCATGGCGGCAACCAGCGCTTCGGAGGTCCACAGCAAGCTCATGCTGCACGCTCCGTGAGTGCCGCACGGACTTCCTCATGATCGGAGAAATGCAAGGTCTCGGAGCCGATCGTCTGGCCTTCCTCGTGGCCCTTACCGGCCACGATCAGCGTGTCGCCGGCATGCAGCATGGCGACCGCTTCGTGGATCGCCTGGCGCCGGTCGCCGATCTCGATGGCACCTGGAGCAGCGGCCAAAATAGCGGCACGGATCGTTTCCGGCACTTCGGAGCGCGGATTGTCGTCGGTGACGATGACGACATCGGCAAGCCGCGTCGCGATTTCGCCCATGATCGGCCTTTTTCCCCGGTCGCGGTCGCCGCCGCAGCCGAACACGACGATGACGCGGCCGGTGGTGAACGGCCGCACCGAGGCCAGCACGTTTTCAAGCGCGTCCGGCTTGTGGGCATAGTCGACATAGACCGGCGCGCCATTGCCGGTGGTGCCGACGAGGTCGAGCCGGCCCGGCGCGCCCTTCAGTTTCTCCAACGCCATCAAGGCCTTGGCGACAGGTGTTCCCGTGGAAATGGCAAGACCCGCCGAAACCAGCGCGTTCGAAATCTGGAAATCGCCGGCCAGCGGCAGGTCGATCTCGTAGAGCACGCCGTCGGCCTCGACTTCGGCCCGCTGGCGGTGGCGTTCGTGCTCGACCCGCTTCAGCCTGAGGAAGTCGCCATGGCGGCCGACCGTCAGCACATTGAGCCCGGCAGCCTTTGCGGCCACGGTCGTCGGCGCCGACCATGGATCGTCGGCGAAGATCACGGCCGGCGCGCCCTTCGGCAGCAACGTGTCGAACAGGCGCAATTTGGCGCGGTGATAATCCTCAATGGTCGGATGATAATCCATATGGTCGCGGCCGAGATTGGTGAAGCCGCCGGCAGCCAGCTTCACGCCGTCGAGGCGGCGCTGGTCGAGCCCATGGCTGGAGGCTTCCATCGAGGCGTGGGTGACGCCGGCATCGGCCAATTCCCGCAGCAATTGATGCAGGGCGACCGGATCGGGTGTCGTCAGCGAACCATAGTCGTTGCGCCCAGGCGCCACCACGCCGGTGGTGCCGATCGAAGCGGCGGCATAACCGGCCTGCTCCCAGATCTGCCTGGTGAAGGCTGCGACCGAGGTCTTGCCGCTGGTGCCGGTCACCGCGACCATGATCTCAGGCTGCTTGCCGAAATAGCGTGCCGCACTCTGCGCCAGCGCCAGGCGCGGATCGTCGACCGCCAGCACCGGAACCGGGAGCCCGGCAATGGTGCTGCCCTTGCCCGCCACGATCGCGGCCGCACCGCGCGCGGCGGCATCTGCGGCATAAACGGCACCGTCGGCCTTGGTTCCGGCGAGCGCAAAAAAGACAACGCCCGCTTTTACCTGGCGGGAATCCGAAGAAATCCCTGTAACCTCCAGATCGACGGAAGCTATTCCCTCGACGGGCAGGATACCGGCTAGATCTCTGAGCTTCATCGAGTCCCGTTCACCGCAACAAAATAGCGCGCTGTTGCCGGCGCGCCCTAAGAATCACTGATAGGAAACCAGCGTTGCACCATTTTCATGGCTGAAATCTGGCTTCACGCCAAGCATGGCAGCTGAACGCCTGATGATATTGCCGGCCATAACCCCAGCATTCGCAGCCGCGACATCCGTCATGCCGGGCTTTTCCGGGTGCGGGGCATCGGCAATGGTAAACACCAGATACTGCGGATCGTCCATCGGGAAGGCGGCGACGAAGGTGTTGAAATTCAAGTCCTTCGAGTAGCGGCCATTGATGACCTTCTCGGCGGTTCCGGTCTTGCCGCCAACGCGGTAGCCGGGGACTCTGGCGTTTCTGGCAGAGCCCTTTTCGGCATTGAGCGAATAGAGGTAGCGCATGCCTTCGACGGTCTTTTCGCTCACCACTCTCTTGGCGGTGGCCATCGCTTCCGCCTGCGTCCGCACCAGAAAGGTGGGGTTCATCAGGAAGCCGCCATTCATCAACGCCGCGCAGCCCACAGCCGCTTGCAGCGGCGTCGTCGACACGCCATGGCCGAAGGCGATGGTGAATGAATTGACCTGTTTCCAGACCTTCGGTTCAGTCGGACGGGCAGTCTCCGGCAATTCGGTCTGCATCCTGTCCAGAATGCCAAGGCGATGCAGGAATTCGCGATGCCCCTCGATGCCGACCATCTCGGCTTCCCTGGCCGACCCGATGTTGGACGAGTAGAGGAACACCTCCGGCAACGACAGCACACGGTTCTTGCCGTGGAAATCGTGAATGGCCTGATGGCCGACCCGGATTGGATGCGAAGCATCGAAGCGGCTCGCCATCGTCGCTTTGCCGGAATCGAGCGCCATGGCTGAGGTGAAGCTCTTGAAGGTCGAACCCATCTCGTAGAGGCCCGCCGACATGCGATTCAGCCGGTCCTTGTCTTGTGCGTTGTAGGGATTGTTCGGATCAAAATCCGGCACCGAGGCCATGGCCACCACTTCGCCGGTCTTGACGTTGAGCACAACGGCGCCGGTGCCCATGGCACGATAGCGCTCCAGGCCGGCGGCGATCTCGTCGCGCACGACATGCTGCACGCGCAGATCGATCGAAAGCTTTACCGGCTTGAGATCCTTGGCAATGGCAAGGCCCGACGCCTGCAGGTCGCTCAGCCCCTGCTCGTCGACATATTTCTCCATGCCGGAGATGCCCTGGTTGTCGATGTTGGTGAGCCCGACAATGTAGGACGAGGTCTCGCCGCTCGGATAGAAGCGGCGCTTTTCGGTGCGGAAGCCGAAACCGGGAATGCCGAGCTGCATGATGTCGGACTGTTGCTTGGGCGTCAGCTGCCGCTGCAGCCAGACGAAACCGGCGCCGCTCTTCAGCTTATGGTAGGTCTGCTCATAGTCGATGTCGGGAAGCACCGTCGACAGCTTCTCGATCGCCTCGTCGGCGTCGACAATCCGGCGTGGTTCTGCAAACAGCGACGCCGTCTTGATGTCCGTGGCCAACACTTCGCCGTTGCGGTCGACGATGTCGGGCCGCGATGCCGTCACCCGGCTCTGCGGACCGCCCGACATATCGGGGGTCTGGAAGCCGAGATAGACCAGCCGCCCTGATATGGTCGAGAAGATGCCGAAGAACACCGCCATCGTCATGACGATGCGCGTCCTGCCCTTGCCGCCGGTCGCCTTGCGGGCGCCCTCGACCACGATCGATCCATCTTCACTCGTCCTGGCGCGACGTTTCAGCAGTTTACCGATCATTGGGCGATGCCTCCGGTCATCACGGGATCCCTGCCGTCCGACGGCGCCTTGCCGCCCGAACTATCAGCCATGCCGCCCTGGCGTCCCGACAAGATGTCCTGGATGTCAAGGGATTTGGCCGGCAGGTCGCCGACACCGCCGATCTGGCGGGCGCTGACCGGCTCGAGTTCGAGCTGCGACTTGTAGAGTTCGGCGAGCTTCTGCAGCCGCGACGGCTGGGTAAGCAGGCTCCAGTCGGCCTTGAGCAGGTCGATCGTGTCCTCCTCATAGCGTATCTGCGCATGGATCTTCTGCACGGCGGCCAATTGTTCCTCGGCCTCGCGCTTGGCCTTGTAGGTAAGGGCCGCGACCGCAACCATGACGGCGATCAGGACAATGTCGCTGGTACGAAACACTTAGCTACCTCTCCCCCGGCCGGTCGATACCGGGAAGCTTTGGAAGGCCGAAAATCGAAAAGTCGCTGCCGCGCGCCGGCGCCTGGGTGCGGACCGCCGCGCGCAGCCTGGCCGAACGGGCGCGCGGATTGGCCGCCACCTCGGCGTCGCCGGCCGTCACGCCGCCGCCCGCCTTGCGGAACGTCGCGGTGCGCGCATGCGCCTCGGGCAGGTGACGCGAGCCGGTCGCGACATCGGCCCGGTCGGCGATGAAACGCTTGACGATGCGGTCTTCCAGAGAATGGAAGGTGACCACGGCGAGCCGTCCGCCCGGCTTCAGAGCGCGTTCGGCCGCAAACAGGGCCTTGGCCAGTTCGCCAAGCTCGTCATTGACAAAAATGCGCAGCGCCTGGAAGACGCGCGTCGCCGGATGGATCTTGTCCTTCGGCGCCCGGCCGATATGCGTCTCGATGGCGTCGGCGAGTTCCAACGTGCGCTCGAACGGGCGCTTTTCGCGGCGCGCCTCGATCATGCGGGCAATGCGTCCGGCATGGCGCTCCTCGCCGAGGAAGCCGAAGATGCGGGCAAGATCGCCCGGCTTGAAGGAATTGACGACGTCGGCGGCGCTGAGGCCCGATTGCGCCATGCGCATGTCGAGCGGCCCGTCGGCGCGGAACGAAAACCCGCGCTC
>NZ_RZQT01000061.1:0-37419 GCF_003998485.1 Mesorhizobium sp. M7A.F.Ca.CA.001.04.2.1 | reverse complement strand
CCCCTACTCCCCTACTCCCCTACTCCCCTACTATCGCACCAGATGCCGGAACGCCGCCACCACATCCTCATAGACATGGCGCTTGAACGGCACGATCAGGTCAGGAAGGTCCTGCATCGGCCGCCATGCCCATTTGTCGAACTCGGCGGTGTGGCCACCCGGCGGCGGATTGATCTGGATCTCGCTGACATCGCCGTGGAAGCGAAAGGCGAACCATTTCTGCGTCTGGCCGCGATATCGGCCCTTGAAGGCGATACCGACGAGATGCTCCGGCAAATCATAGTTGATCCAGTCCGGCGCCTCGGCCAGCAGCGAGACGCCGCGCATGCCGGTCTCCTCATAGAGCTCGCGCTCGGCCGCCTGCAGCGGCTCCTCGCCCTCGTCGATGCCGCCTTGCGGCATCTGCCAGAGCTGCGTCGTGCCGGCAAATTCGCTGTCCGGTTCGGCAATGCGGTGCCCGACCCAGACCAGGCCCTCGGCATTGAGGATCATCAGCCCGACGCAGGGTCGGTAAGGCAGCGTTTCGCGGTCGATTTTGTTCGTCTTTGGCATCAGTCACTCTTTCCAGCCGTCTTCCGAGGGCTAGCCTTTTTGCGGATCGATAGCCACCGCTGAAATCGGCACGATCTCGATGCCGCGCTTCTTGGCCTCGACCACCCAGGATGACACGGTATCGACCGTCAGGTCGAAGGCCGAACCGATGCCGACGGCAGTGCCTTTGGCCCGCGCGGTCGCCTCCAGGCTGTCGAGCTTCTTCAGGATTTCGCCGCGATCCTGCACGGCATCAATCGCCATGTCGCCGGCGATGAAGGGCACGCCGTCTTTCAGCGCCAGATCCGGCGCCAGACTGCGCGCCGACGAGCCGTCATCGATATAGGCGAGGCCGCGTTTGCCGAGCTCGGCGATGAACGGCTCCATCGCCGCCGCGTCAGCGGAAAAGCGGGCGCCCATATAGTTCATGACGCCGGTATAGTTGGTCGTCCGCGACAGCGCCCAGTGCAGGCTCTTCAGGTTCTCGTCCGCGCTCGCCGCCACCGTCAGCGTGTTGCGTCCCGGATTGACCTTGGGATAATCGAACGGTTCGAGCGGCACCTGCATGACGATCTCGTGGCCGCTCTGCCTGGCTGCCTGCATCCAGCGGCCGATGCTGTTGCCTTGCGGCGCGAAGGCCAGCGTCACTTCCGCCGGCAGTTTGGCGATGGCCGCCTGGGTGCCGGTCTGCGAAACCGAAAGCCCACCGATGACGATCGCCACCCGTGCGCCGCGCCCGCCCGACCAGGGCCGCGCATAGACGTCGAACGGCCGCCTGCCATCGGCGGCGCGCACCGGCAACGGCCCGGTCTCGCTGGCCTCGATCAGCGCCTTGTCTGGAATATGCGCGACCTTCAGGTTCTGGCCGACGGTCGACGGGTCGCGAATGACCATCGCTGCCTTGGGCGGCCCATCGCCCTCCTCCGTCTGCACATGGATGATCTGCGGCCCACCTGATTTGACCGGCGCCTCCGGCTTCGGTGCCGCCGGGGCCAATGCAGGCGGCGCGGCGGCAGGTTCGGCCGCCGCGGTCACTTTCGGCGTTGAAACGGCAACCTCTTGCGGCTTACGAAACGGCTTTTCCCTGAGCGCGATCGCGCCGGAGATGCCTGCCACCACCAGCACGGCCACTGTCGCCATGATCGCACCGCCGCTGAGCTTGCCGGCGGCGCGCGGCGGCCGGACTGCCTGTCCGAGCGGGCGTTCGATGTCCTTGCCGATATCAGTCAAGCGTAATCCCCGGGCGCATGGCTCCGAAGGCGAAGCCACTTCGAAACGGCATGCGCGAATTCATCAATCCCGGCGCACCCCCGCGCCATGCCTTGGGAGCTTTGCCTCGCCCCCGAATCAAACTGCCGGAACCTTTCGGTCCCGGCAGCATCGCATTGCTTCCATCATGCTCAAACAGAAAGATGGAGCGGCGCGTGCGCCGCTCCAGATCCCTACTGGTTGAGAACCGCCTTTTGCGGATTGGGCGGGAAGGACGGATCGGTCTTCTGGCCACGCAGCAGCTGCTCGGCATAGATGAGCTGCAGATCGTCTTTCGGATCCGGCGGCACATAGGCCGCAGAGCCCGAACCCGTCGTGCTCTCGTCGGCGCCCTTGATATGGCCCTTGAGATCGGATTCGCCACGCGTCAGATCCCTGCCCTGCAGTTCCGGCGGCAGTGGCTGTTCGACCTTGATGTCGGGCGTGATGCCCTTGCCCTGGATCGACTTGCCGGACGGCGTATAATAGAGCGCCGTCGTCAGCCTGAGCGCACCATTCTCGCCGAGCGGAATGATGGTCTGCACCGAACCCTTGCCGAAGGACTGCGTGCCGACCACCGTGACGCGGCGCAGGTCCTGCAGCGCGCCGGCGACGATTTCCGAGGCACTGGCCGAACCGCCATTGACCAGGACGATCATCGGCTTGCCGTTGATGTCGTCGACCTGCTTGGGCTTGGCGTCGAAGCGGGTGACGTCCTTGGGGTCGCGGCCGCGCGTCGAGACGATCTCGCCGCGGTTGAGGAAGGCATCGGACACGCTCACCGCCTGGTCGAGCAGGCCACCCGGATTGAGGCGGAGATCCAGAACGTAGCCCTTCAGCTTGTCGTCGGGAATCTGCTTCTTGATGGTGTCGATGGCGTTCTCGAGGTCGTCGTAGGTCTTTTCGGTGAAGGAGGTGATCTTCATGTAGCCGATGTCGTTCTCGACCCGGAACTTGACCGCCTTGACCTTGATGATGTCGCGCACGACCGTCAGTTCGATCGGCTTGTCGGCGCCCTGGCGCAGGATGGTCAGCTTGATCGGCGTGTTGACCAGGCCGCGCATCTTGTCGACCGCATCGTTGAGGGTCAGGCCGCGAACCTCTTCGCCGTCGATCTTGGCGATGTAGTCGCCGGCCAGCACGCCTGCCTTGGCGGCCGGCGTGTCGTCGATCGGCGTGATCACCTTGACCAGATCGTTCTCCATGGTGACTTCGATGCCGAGGCCGCCGAACTCGCCCTTGGTCTGGACGCGCATATCCTGCGCCTGCTCGGCATTCATGTAGGAGGAGTGCGGGTCAAGCGAAGCCAGCATGCCGTTGATGGCATTCTCGACCAGCGACTTGTCGTCGGGCGGCGTCACATACTGTGCCCGCACGCGCTCGAAGATATCGCCGAAGATCGCCAGTTGCTTGTAGGTCTCCGACCCTGCAGCGTTCGCCGCCGAGCCGGGTGCGCCATAGACCAGGCTCATGGCGGACGCGCCCATCAGCGCACCGGCAAACAGAAGCGACAGTTTCCGCATTATTCACGTCCTTCCAGAAAAACGGTCCGCCCACCATGGGGCCGGATCGACGGGTTTTCCATCCTTGCGGAACTCGACATAGAGTTCCGGCGTGGCATTTCCATTCTTCGAAACCGAGGTGCTCGCCACCCGGGCCTCTCCCATCGCACCGATCGGCTCTCCTGCAAGCACTGATTGACCGGTCGCGACGCTGATTCTGCTCATCCCCGCCAAAACGACATGATAGCCGTCGCCTGCGTTCAGGATCAAGAGTTGACCATAAGAGCGAAACGGCCCCGCATAAAGCACATTTCCATCCGCCGGCGCGGTAACGATGGCTCCCGATTGTGTCGCAACCATGTCGCCTAGCATCACCGCGCCGTTACCGTCGTCGGCGCCGAATCGCCGCTTGATGCGGCCGGTCACCGGCAGTGCGATCTGTCCCTGCAGCGCCGAAAAGGGCACCGCGGCGGCAAGTTGGTTGCTTTCCGGAACGGGCAGCGACGCCAGTTCCGCCGGCGCGGATGTCTTGTCGCCATCCGCCGTCTTCTGCTCAGCGGCCTTGGCGGCATCGGCGGCCTTGCGGCTCTTGTCGGCCTGCGCTTCGAGCGAGGCGATCAACTCTTTCAGGCTGCCGGCCTTGGCCGCCAGCGCTTCGGATCGCTGCTTTTCCGCGGCCATTTGCGTTTGCGTGTCGGCTTCGAGCTTCTGCTTGGCCTCCAGCAGCATGCCGAGCCGCTTCTTTTCCGCCGTCTGGTCGCCGACCGCCGCCGTCAGCCGCGCCCGTTCGGCCTCGATCGACGCCGTAATCCTGGTCTGTTCCTTGAGATCGGCAAGCAGGCTGTCGGTCTGCTGGCGCAGTTCCGGCACCACCGCGCCGAGCAGGATGGCGCTGCGCACCGACGACAGCGCGTCCTCGGGCTTGACCAGGATCGCCGGCGGCGGGTTGAGGCCCATGCGCTGCAGCGCGCCCAGCACTTCGGCCAGAACGTCGCGCCGCGCCATCAGCGAGGCGCGGATCTTCTGTTCCTGGCCCTTCAACCCTTCCAGCCTGGCGCCGATGTCCTCGATGTCCTGGCCGAGCTTCTGTTCGGTCATCGCCGACTGGATCAATGCGGCGGTGATCGAGGCGTGATCCTTCTTGATCGTCGCGATGTCGGCGGAGAGCTTGGCCAATCGTTCCGACGACAGCGTGATCTCCTTCGAGACCCGTTCGTATTCGGCCCGGCTCTGGTCCGGATCGGGAGCCAGGTCGAGCGTGTTTTCCGCTCGCCCCGCATGCAGCGACAGCACAAGCACCGCCGCCGCGATGCCGCAGCGCGCGCGCCATGAGCCCGTTCTTGATTTTCTGTCTTCAGACATTGAAGCCCGACTCTATGCGTGGCTTCGTTAACGAACAATCAACCATGTTCGAAACCGCCCACTCGATGCAATGTTACGTTGGCATTGGGGCGGAAATCCGGGTGTGTCGCACCAATTCACCGGCTTACGAGCGATGGTAGGGATGTCCCGAAAGGATGGTGGCCACACGATAAAGCTGCTCTCCCAGCATCACGCGCACCAGTTGATGCGGCCATGTCAGCAATCCGAACGACATCACCAGTTCGGCCTGGTCGCGCAGCGGCTGGTCGTGGCCGTCGGCGCCGCCGATGGCGATGATCAGCGCTTTGCGGCCACCGTCACGCAACAGGCCGAGGCGCCCGGCGAAATCTTCCGAGGAAAAGCTTTTGCCGCGTTCATCGAGCAGGATCAGGGCAGTGCCGGGCTGCAACTGCGTCTGCAGTTTCTGGCCTTCCTCACGCCGGCGCTCGTTGGCGGTCTGGCCGCGCCCCTCGGCTATTTCGGCAATGCCGCCAAATTCAAGCCCCACCGCCGGGCCGCTCTTGGCGAAGCGCTCGAAATAGCGGTCGGCCAGCAGCTTCTCGGGGCCGGCTTTCATCCGGCCCACGGCATGAACTGATATCTTCATCCTTGCCTTGTAAGTCGCGCGAACGACTTAGTGGAGCGTTTCTTCCTCGAGGTCCGGCGCCTGCCACATCTTTTCGAGATTGTAGAATTCGCGGACTTCGGGGCGGAAGACATGGACGATGATGTCGCCAGAATCGATCAGGACCCAGTCGGCGCCGGACAGCCCCTCGACGCGCGCGGTGCCGAGACCGGCATCCTTGATCGCTTTGAGAAGATGATCGGCGACAGCCGCGACATGACGGTGCGATCGGCCCGAAGCGACGACCATATAGTCGCCGAGGCTCGATTTCCCCTGGATGTCGATGGAGACAATATTTTCGGCCTTGGAGTCTTCCAGACTGGCAAGGACTGTCTTGATGGCGCGGGACACGGCGTCGTCTACGCTGATCCTGGCCGGCGAAGGCATGATATCGGCCTTCTTCCGCAGTGCTGTTCTCAGTGTATTTCCTTTCGCAGCAAGAACAACCAAATCACCCCTTGAAGCAGGTGACACCACTTAGATAGGCAGAGTTCCCTGACAGTTTCAAGACGGGACCCTGCCTCGCACGAACGTATTGTCGCTCCTGTGGTTCCGCCGCACACCGGAAAAGATCGGAACCCTCGCCGTCGGCATGGGTTATCGGCTCACCGAACAACCGGATTTCCCCCATGCCGATCGACCCGCAAAACGCCTTCCTCAGCGTCCAGGCTGGCCTCGCCCAACTGAGCACGCTGATTGTTTCCTACTCCTTCTCGGCCATCGGTGCCGTTATCCTCTTGATCGTCGGTTATATCGTCGCCGGCCTTGCCGAACGTTCGATCTTCGCCGGTCTCGGCCATATCCATGGTTTCGACGCGACGTTGCGGCATTTCTTCTCCAAGATCGTCCGCTATGCCATCCTGATCCTCGTCACCATCATGGTGCTCGGCCAGTTCGGCGTGCAGACGGCCTCGATCATTGCCGCGATCGGTGCCATTGGCCTCGCCATCGGCCTGGCGTTGCAAGGCACGCTGCAGAACATCGCGGCCGGCATCATGCTTCTGGCACTCCGGCCGTTTCGCATCGGCGAGTCCGTCGAGGTCGGTTCGATTGCCGGTACGATCGAGGAGATCGGCCTGTTCGCAACCAAGCTCAGGACGGCCGACGGGGTCTACATATTGGCGCCCAACTCGACGCTGTGGAACCAGCCGGTGCGCAACTTTTCGCGCAATGGCGTGCGCCGCAGCGACATCACACTCAGCATCGGCTCCTGGAACGACATCGACCGCGCTCAAAAGACATTGCTTGCCATTGCCGCCGCCGAACGGCGGGTCAAGCGTGAGCCGGCACCGATCGCTTTCGTCGCGACATTGGGCGATAGCACCGTTTCGATTGCCTTGCGCTACTGGACATCGTCGGCGGACTTCTTCGCCACCCAGACCGATCTCACCAAGCGCGCCAAGCAGGAATTCGATAGCGAAGGCATATCGATCCCGCTGCCGCCACCGGAAGCCCCGTCACCGGAAGCCCGTCGACAATAGTCGGGTGGCTCAGTGCCGGCCCTCATCGTCCGGTGCGAAGGCGAGTTCGACCGGCAACGGCGCCTGCGCCGTCATCGGTGCGAAACTGCCGGTTTCGCCGACCGGGACCGCACGCGTCGTGAACACACGCAAAAGCACGAACAGGCAGAAGGCTGCGGCGATGAGAACAGCCACATAGATGAAAGCCTGCGTTCCGAAGACGGCCGACAGCGCCGTCACGATGCCGGGCACGACGAAGCCCGACAGCGACCAGGCAAACAAAAGCGAACTGGACAGCGCCACCATGTCGTCCTTGCCGGCGCGGTCGGCGGCGTGCGCACTGGCCAGCGAATAGATCGATTCCGAAGCGCCGTCCCACACGATGTAGATCACAACCAACGCGGCCAGCGCGCCGCCATCGAACCCGAGTGCAAACAGGCCGGCGACCATGGCGAGCGCGGATGCGGCGATCAGCACATAGCGGCGGTCGGTTCGGTCGGAAATCCAGCCAAGCGGGATCTGCAGGATCAGCGTGCCGAGAGGCATCGCCGAAAGCAGCAGCGCCACGTCGGCCTGGCTGTAGCCCTTGGCCGTGGCGTGGATCGGTGCGAAGCCAGCAATCGACATCGACAGGCCGCCGACGGCAAGCATGCCGGCGACGCCGACCGGTGAAACCCGCCAGGCACGGCGCAGCGCCACCGAGGCCGCCTGCGGCGCCGGCGGCTGGGCAAGTTTGGTCATCCCGACAGGGAGGATCGACAGCGCGGTGAAGACGATGCCGATCAGCGGCGCATCCGCTGTCCTGATATCGACCAGCGCTAGCGTCGCGTAGCCGACGCCGAGCCCGGCGACATAGGCAACGTAGAAGAAAGCCATCACCCGGCCGCGGATGGCGTTGGCAACGGCATCGTTCAGCCAGCTCTGCGCGACGATGAACAGGCCGCATATGGCAAAGCCGTAGAGCGCGCGGGCGGCTATCCACAGCAGCGGAAGGACCCCGGCGCCGACAGCGGCGTTGGCCAGCGCGATCAGCGCCGACAGCACCATGAAGGCGCGGGCATGGCCGACCCTTCGCACCAGCGGTCCGGTCAAGATGCAGCCGGCGAGCCCGCCGGCCGAAAGCCCGGTGATGATCAGCCCGGCCCAGGTCGGATCGAAACCCTCTGCGCCAAGCCGGACCGGGATATAGGCAAACATCAGCCCGTTGCCGACGGCAATCAGCGCCATCGACACGATGACGCTGGCAATCGCGATCAGCGGCGTGGGCTCGGCGCCCTGCTCGGCTTCGCTGCGGTTTTTCCTGGGAATCGACATGCCTGCTCAGGATTGCCCATGAAACGGGCAAAGGAAGCGATAAAAGCGACATGGCCGGGCGGCCGGGCTCACCCCTTCGCCAGCTTGCGGATCGCGCTCGATGACAGCGACGAGCGCGGGCCGTGAATGAAGGTCCAGGCCGGCGCCTTCATGCGGGCAAGCCGCGGCGCATCGCCCTCGTCGATGCGGGCATAGTCGAAGGTCTTGGCGACGACCGAGGACAGGAACGACAGCGTCGCGCCCGGGCGGTCGATGACGGCGATCGGGAAGGTCATGACGATCTCGCGCCAGCGCTGCCAGCGATGGAAATCGCGCAGGCTGTCGGCACCCATGATCCAGACGAAATCGACACCGGGGTTGCGCGCCTTGACCAGCGCCAGCGTATCGGCGGTGTAGCGGACGTGATGGGCGGCTTCGAAAGCGGTGACCTTGATCTTCGGGTTCTTGGCGATCTGTTCCGACAGCTGCAGCCGTTCGCCCAGCGGCGCCAACTCCCTGGTGTTCTTCAGCGGATTGCCCGGCGTCACCATCCACCACAACTGGTCGAGCGCCAGGCGTCTGAGCGCGATCTCGGCGACCAGCGCATGGCCGGCATGCGGCGGATTGAACGAGCCGCCGAACAGGCCGACGGCGAGGCCTTTCTCGGCGTGCGGCATTTTGAAATAGTGGGAGGGGATAGCCTCCTTACCCGCCCCCTTGTGGGGAGGGTCGATCCGCGAAGCGGAGCGGGGTGGGGGTATCGTGGAATTCAGCGTCGTCCCCCCACCCGGCTCGCTATGCTCGCCACCCTCCCCACAAGGGGAAGGGTAAGACCAGCGCTCAAGGTCTCACCTGTCCCGACCCGCGCACACGGTATTTGAACGACGTCAGCTGTTCGACGCCCACCGGTCCGCGCGCATGCATCTTGCCGGTGGCGATGCCGATCTCGGCGCCCATGCCGAATTCGCCGCCGTCGGCGAACTGCGTCGATGCGTTGTGCAGCAGGATCGCCGAATCGATCTCGTTGAAAAACCGCTCGACGGCTTGCGCATCCTCGGCGACGATCGCCTCGGTGTGATGCGAGGAAAACGTCTCGATATGCTCGATCGCACCACCGATACCGTCGACCAGTTTTACCGCGATGATGGCATCGAGATATTCTGTCACCCAATCGGCATCGGTCGCCGGTTTGGCGTCGAAAAACACTTTCAGCACCTCGGTATCGGCATGGATTTCGCAGCCGGCCGCGCGCAGCGCGTCGAGGATCGGCACCAGATGCGTGGAGGCAACCGCCCGGTCGACGAGCAGCGTCTCGGCGGCACCGCAGACGCCGGTGCGCCGCATCTTGGCGTTGACGGCGATCCGCACCGCCATATCGAGCTTGGCGGAACGGTCGATGTAGAGATGGCAGATGCCTTCGAGATGGGCGAAGACCGGGACCCGCGCCTCGGCCTGCACCCGTCCGACCAGGCTTTTGCCGCCGCGCGGGATAATGACGTCGAGGTTGCCGCCCAACCCCTTCAGCATCTCGCCGACGGCGGCGCGGTCGGTGGTCGGCACCAGCTGGATGGCATCCTCCGGCAGGCCCGCTTGCTTCAGCCCTTCGACCAGGCAGGCGTGGATGGCGGCGGAAGAATTGAGCGAATCCGAACCGCCGCGCAGGATCACCGGATTGCCGGCTTTGAGGCACAGCGCGCCGGCATCGGCGGTGACGTTCGGGCGGCTCTCATAGATGACGCCGACGACGCCGAGCGGCGTGCGCACGCGCTCGATATGCAGACCGTTCGGCCGGTCCCACTGCGCGATCGCGTCGCCAACCGGATCCCGCAGCGCGGCGATTTCGCGGATGCCGTCGGCCATGGCGCGGATGCGCGCCGGATCGAGCTTCAGCCGGTCCATGAAGGAGGTGGAAAGCCCGGATTCATGACCATTCGAAACATCGATGGCATTGGCGTCGAGAATGTCCTGCTCACGGGCCACGATCGCCTCGGCCATGGCCAGCAGTGCGGCGTTCTTGGCGGCGGTCGTGGCAATGGCCAGCGGCCGGGCGGCAGCGCGGGCGCGCCGGCCGATATCGGCCATCAGCGCGACAGTGTCATCCCCGGATTTTTCATGCAGTTTCAGCATGGCTCATCCTCCGCTTACATCGCCACCAACCGTGACTTGGTCACCGGCCCCTTTTTGGTCGCCGGCCCGTACTTGGTCACCCGAATGGCTCACCACAAGGTCGTCGCGGTGGATCATCGCCGAACGCGCCTCGTAGCCGAGCACGGTTTCGATCTCGGCCGTCTTCAGGCCCGCGATCCTTACGGCATCGGCGGCATCATAGGCAACCAGCCCGCGCGCGATCTCGCGGCCCTCGGGCGACAGGATCGCCACCGTGTCGCCGCGCGAGAAATTGCCGCTGACCAGCTTGACGCCGGCCGGCAGCAACGATTTGCCCGACAGCAGCGCGCCGATGGCGCCGGCATCGACCGTAAGCCGGCCGGCCGGCTCGAGCTGGCCGGCGATCCAGGTTTTGTAGCCCTTGACCGGGTTGCTGCTCGGCCGAAAGAAAGTAGCGCGCTCGCCGCGTTCGATCGCCATCAGCGGCGACAGCCGAGTGCCCGACGTGATGATCATCGCGGTGCCGGCGGCGGTCGCGATCTTGCCGGCATCGAGCTTCGTGCGCATGCCGCCGCGCGACAGCTCGGAAGCGGCCGCACCCGCCATCGCCTCGATATCAGGCGTGATGCGGTCGACCACCGGAATGAATTTGGCGTTGGGGTCGCGCGCCGGCGGCGCGGTGTAGAGCCCGTCGATGTCGGAAAGCAGCACCAAAAGATCGGCGCCCATCATGGTGGCGACGCGGGCCGCCAGCCGGTCATTGTCGCCGTAGCGGATTTCGGAAGTCGCCACCGTGTCGTTCTCGTTGATGACCGGCACTGCCTTCATCTTCAAGAGTGTCGAGATCGTCGCCCGCGCGTTGAGATAGCGGCGGCGCTCCTCGGTGTCGCCGAGCGTCAGCAGGATCTGGCCCGATTTCAGGCTGCCCTTGCCGAGCGCGTCCGACCAGGCGCCGGCCAGCGCGATCTGTCCCACGGCTGCCGCCGCCTGGCTCTCCTCCAGTTTCAGGGCTCGCTTGCCGAGGCCAAGGATGGTGCGGCCAAGCGCGATGGCGCCGGACGACACGACGAGGATTTCAGCGCCGCCCTGGGCCAGCCCGGCAATGTCGTCGGCGAGCGAAGCCAGCCAGTCGCGCTTCAGGCCCGTCGTGCGGTCGACGAGCAGCGCCGAGCCGATCTTGACGGTGATGCGCCGATATTTTCTCAGCGACTGCATGACCCTATTTGTCCCAGCGCGTCTCGACCGGCGCCGCGATCTGCGCGCGCGCCTCAGCAATCACCGCCATCAGCGCCCGTTGCACCGCCTCGACGCCCTCGCCGGTGACCGCCGACAACAGCATCGGCGCGCGGCCGGCAGCGCGTTTCAGCGAGGCGACCTTCTTCTTGCGCGCATCGGCGTCGAGCGTGTCGACCTGGGAAAGCGCCAGGACCTCGACCTTGTCGGTGAGGCCATGGCCATAGGCGTCGAGCTCGGCTCGCACGGTCTTGTAGGCCTTGCCCGGATTTTCCTCCTGCGCCGAAACCAGATGCAGCAGCACACGCGTGCGCTCGACGTGGCCAAGGAAGCGATCGCCGATGCCGACGCCCTCATGCGCGCCTTCGATGAGGCCCGGAATGTCGGCGATGACGAATTCGCGCGCGTCGATGCGGGCAACGCCGAGGCCGGGATGCAGCGTCGTGAACGGATAGTCGGCGATCTTCGGCTTGGCTGCGGTGACCGCCGCCAGGAATGTCGACTTGCCGGCATTGGGCAGCCCGACCAGCCCGGCATCGGCGATCAGCTTCAGCCGCAGCCAGATGTTGAGCTCTTGCCCCGGCAGGCCGGGATTCGCGCGGCGCGGCGCCTGGTTCGTCGAGGTCTTGAAATGCTGGTTGCCGAAACCGCCATTGCCGCCCTTGGCCAGCAGAAAGCGCTGTCCGACCACGGTCAGGTCGCAGATCAGCGTCTCGTTGTCTTCTTCGAACACCTGCGTTCCGGCCGGCACTTTCAGCGTGACGTCGGCGCCCTTGGCTCCGGTCATGTTGCGGCCCATGCCGTGGACGCCGGTCTTGGCCTTGAAATGCTGCTGATACCGGTAGTCGATCAGCGTGTTCAGCCCGTCGACCGCCTCCAGCCAGACATCGCCGCCGCGGCCGCCGTCGCCGCCATCCGGCCCGCCGAACTCGATGAATTTTTCACGCCGGAACGACACCGAACCGGCGCCGCCGTCACCGGAGCGGATGTATACCTTGGCTTGATCGAGAAATTTCATGAGATTGTACAGTTTCTACTAGTGGCTTTGCGGCATTGCTCTAAACCTTGGCCCTTGCTCTAAACCAAGGCGCGGCGAAGGGCGAGGCCGTTTTGTGACAATGGCCATGTGGGGTTGGCCGGAGAGACGTCGGAATGAAGCTTGTAACCTACAACATCCAGTACGGCATCGGCCTCGACGGGCAGTACGATGTCGGGCGCATCGCCGATGCCGTGCGCGGCGCCGACGTGATCGCTTTGCAGGAGGTGACCCGCAACAATCCTCGGAATGGCGGCCGCGACATGGTCGCCGAGATCGGCGAGGCGCTGCCCGACTATTTCGCCGTCTATGGCAGCAATTTCGAGGCCAATATCGGTTCGCACATCGACAACGGCCGTGCCGTGACGAAAACCTTCCAGCTCGGCAACATGGTGCTGTCTAGGACGCCCATTCATCTGTCGCGCAACCTGCTTTTGCCGCGCAGCCGCAGCTTCGAGATGATGAACTTCCAGCGCGGCGCGCTGGAAGCGCTGATCGAGACGCCGCTTGGTTTCATCCGCTTCTATTCCATCCATCTCGATCACCGCAGCCCCCTCGAACGCGCCAGCCAGATCCAGTTCCTGCGCCAACGCATGCTGAACTATGCGCTCGAAGGCGGAGCACTGTCCGGCGTCGCCGAGATCGGCCTGCCGGAACTGCCGCATCCCGAAGCCTTTGTCGGCATGGGCGATTTCAACATGCTGGCCGGCTCACCCGAATATGTCGAACTCGCCGGCCGGCCGGACCATGAATTCGGCATGCCGCTGACCGCCGACTTCGCCGTCGATGCCGCCTTGCGGCTGAACGCCACCGGCGACGATCTCATCAGTTGGGTCGATCCCAAGCAACCCACCGATCCCAGCCGGCACAAGCGCATCGATTATATCTTTACCAGCGCTTCGCTTGCCAGATCCCTGCAGCGTCTGTGGGTCGACCGAAAGGCAGTCGGCTCGGACCATCTGCCGGTGTGGGTCGAACTGGGCTGATGGCCTTTCATCTGGCGGCGTTTTCGCGTTCGACGATCGCCATCATGATCGTATCGCGGTATTCCCCGTCGATATGGACGGCATCGCTCTGCACGCCCTCCCTGACAAACCCGACCTTGTCGTAGAGAGAGATGGCGCGAGCATTGTCGGAATGCACGGAGAGTTCGATGCGGACGAAACCGGCCCTGCGCGCTTGCGCCAAGGTTGCATTGATGAGCCGCAGTCCAAGCCCTCGCCCCCGATAGGGAGGAACAATCCCCATCCCGAGGGAGCCGCGATGGGCATGGATGAGCCGATCATGGCGTGAGATGTCGCACCAGCCGACGACCTCGCCACGAACAACGGCCACGAACCCCGGATCGCCTCTCCCGATACGGTCCATTGCGAAACTTCTGACTTGATCCAGCGGTGGCGCCTCAAGGAAGGACAAGTACTTTCGCTCACGCGCTACGACATCGAGCGCGCGATGAAAGCTTTCGATATCCCCAGGCGTCATCGGCGCGATCGCGGCCGTTTCAATATCGCTGCTGTCGACCATTGGCTTGACCGCCGTCATCTATCAGAAATGCACCCAGTTCCGCAGGCTGGTCCAGGTCTTGCGATCGAGCCGGTAGCGCTCGACGGGAACCTGGCCGGCGACGATCGAGTTCAGCATGCCCTGGCCGGCATACTGGAACCCGCACTTGTGGATGACGCGGCGCGAGGCCGGATTGATGACCCGCGTCGAGGCATGCAGGACCTGGATCGACGTCCTCTGGAAGGCGAGATCGACCAGCGCGTGCGCTGCTTCCGTCGCATAGCCCTTCTTCCAGTGCGGCTCGCCGATCCAGTAACCGAGCTCCAGCCCGCGATCGGTGGTGTTGAGGCCGGCGCAACCGACGAAGGTGTCGGTGCCGGCCAGCGTCAGGGCATAAGCAATGCCGGCCCGGCGCGATTTGGTCATGGCCAGGAAAGCGCGCGCCTCGGCCTCGCCATAGGGGTGCGGCATGCGTGCCAGCATTTCGGCGACATGGCGGTTGTCGGCAAGCTCGACCAGCTGCGCGATATCGCCCTCGTGGGGCGCCCGCATCACCAGCCGCTCGGTGACCAGCACCGGGCAATCTATCGCGTAACTTTCGTCTTCTGAGTCTTCCGCTTCGGCAACCATTTGAAAGTCCTCCAGGCACAAGAAAAAGGGGAGATGGAAACCCATCTCCCCTGATCCTTTTCCTGGCTTTGCCAGACACCGGTTCCCGAGATGGGCGCCGGTGTTCTAGTGCGGAACCGGCTACTCCGCGGCTTTGGCAATCGGGTTGACCGATACGTAGGTTCGGCCGTTGGCTTTTTTGTTGAACGTCACGGCGCCAGTCTCGAGCGCAAAAAGCGTATGGTCCGTGCCCATGCCGACATTGACGCCGGGATGCCACGTGGTGCCGCGTTGACGAATGATGATGTTGCCCGGGATGACGGCTTCGCCGCCGAACTTCTTCACGCCCAGACGCTTGGAATGCGAGTCGCGACCGTTGCGCGACGAGCCGCCAGCTTTCTTGTGTGCCATCTAACTAACTCCGTTGCGCCGCAAGGCGCCTAAAAGGCCTTATGAACGCGTTCGCGTTCCGTTTCAAGTCCGATCCGGCGACCTGGTCGCCAGAAAATTACTTCGCCGCCAATTCCTTGGCCTGCTCGCGCCAGTCCTTGATCTGGTCGGCGCTGAAGGGCATGTGCTCGTCGATCTTGGCGACATCCTTGTCGGTCAGCTTGGCGAGCTGCGCGAAGGTGATGATGCCCTGCTCGTTGAGATCCTTGGCTGCGACCGGGCCGATGCCCTTGATCACGGTCAGATCGTCCGGCTCACCCTTGGGCGCCTTGAACAGCGGCGCTGCCGCGGTCTCGGCTGCCTTTGTCTCGGCTGCCTTGGCCTTGGGCTCCTTCTTCGGCGCGGCTTCCGCCTGCACCTCGGTGGCGGCCTCGGCCTTCACCTTCTTCGGCGCCTTGACCGCTGCCGTCTTCGTCGGCTTGGCGCCACCCAGCAGGATCTCGGAAATCCGCACGGTGGTCAAAAGCTGGCGATGGCCGATCTTGCGGCGCGAATTCTGCCGGCGGCGCTTCTTGAAGGCGATGACGGTGCGGTTCTTGCCCTGCTCGACGACTTCGGCGGTGACCACCGCGCCGTCGACGAACGGCGCGCCGAACGTGACATTCTCGCCTTCGCCATGTGCGAGGACGTGGCCGATCTCGACCATATCGCCGACAGCGGCTTCGAGTTTTTCGATCTTCAGGAGATCGTTGGCGGCAACGCGATACTGCTTGCCACCCGTTTTAATGACTGCGAACATTTTTTGCCTTTCGCTGTTCGGTCGGCCTTGATGAGCCGCCTCTGGCGGTTCAGCCGTCTTTTTGTCAGTCTGCGGGTTCAAAAAACAAGCGGCGCGGAAGAACCCTCCACGCCGATTGCGCGCTGTCCCTAACCGAAGGTTGAGTGCGAGTCAAGGCAAACAGCTGTTGTCGGGACTGTTGTTGGCGGCCGAAGGATCGAGCGTGTCAGCACGACTGCACGACGTGACCGTCATCGAGGCAAGCACGCGTGACTGGTTACCAACCTACCCAGGCCTCGCCGCCGCTGAACCGTCGCGAATCCGCTGCTTGCCCGGCAAGCCAAATAACTGACGGATTGGCCTTGTAACCTGCCCGTTCAGCCGTTATCTAGTGCGCCGCGCCGGCAACGGCCGACCATGACCGCGGAGAGGTGGCAGAGTGGTCGAATGCACCGCACTCGAAATGCGGCATGGGTGCAAGCCCATCGGGGGTTCGAATCCCTCCCTCTCCGCCATATAGCTTCCATAAAAATCCTTTCCTTTCAAAAGCTTCCTTGTTGCACTTGACCAGCACGAAGCGAAACATATCTTAGACTGTGTAACAAACTGTGTAACATTAGAGAAAGATAATGCGACGTTCCGCAGCGCCAAAGCCGCATAAACGTGAAGGCATCTGGTATCTCGTCCGCAGGGTGCCGAAGGAATTCGCGGCGTTTGATCGCCGCTGCCTAGTACGCATTTCCACGGGCGTCGCCGTGGCTGACGATCCCCGCGGTGTACGGGCGCGAGATGCAGTGCAAAGCCTCGGCGCGGGGCTGGAGGCGTATTGGCGTAGACTGCGGGAAGGCCAATCCGCCGAGGCGGGGCTGCGTTTCGAAGCCGCGAGGAAGCGCGCGCGGTCATTTGGATTGGCCTATCGCACTAACGAGGAACTAGCAGCGGGGCCGCTCGACGAACTCATGGCCCGTATCAAGCTGCTCCTCGACAAAAAATCGATCGAGGACGCGCAGGACGTCTCGGCCGTCATGGGTGGGGAGAAGCGGCCAGCGGTCCGCCTGAGCGGTCTTATCAAGGAATTCGAGACGATCGAGCAACAGAACTTGCTGGCCATGTCGCCCAACCAAATCAAGAAATGGCGTAACCCCAAAAAGCGCGCAGTTGCCAATCTGGTTGGAGTCATTGGCGACAAGGAGATCGCAAGCCTCACTCGGGACGACGCAATCGCGTTCCGCGAGTGGTGGCAAAAGCGGATCGTTGAGGATGGACTTGATATCGGTACGGCCAACAAGGACATCGGCCATGTTTCGAAAATGCTGCGCGTCGTCGATCTGACTCACCAGCTCAAGCTGGAGCCGGTTTTTCGAAACCTGCGTCTTTCCGGCGCCGTCCCCGGGCAACGCGCTGCGTTCACAGCGGAGTTCATTCAGGAGAAGATACTCGCTGAAGGCGCGCTCGACGGACTCAATGACGAAGCCCGCCATCTAATCTATGTGATTGCCGATACCGGACTCAGGCTTTCTGAAGCGGCAAACCTCACCACCGAAACAATCCACCTCGATCGAGAAATCCCGCATGTGCGGGTGCGCCCCAATGGCCGTCGCTTGAAGACCGGTCATTCAGCCCGTGACATTCCCTTGGTTGGCGGCGCACTTGCAGCCATCAAGCTCCATCCGGACGGCTTTCCTCGTTATCGCGACAAGGCCGCGTCACTTTCAGCGCTCGTCAACAAGGTGCTCGCCAGCAAGGAACTTCTGCCGACTTCCGAGCATAGTCTTTATAGCCTGCGACACACTTTCGAGGACCGGCTGACGGCAGTTGAGGCGCCGGAGAAGGTAATTGCTTCTCTGATGGGCCACAAATGGATCCGGCCCAAATACGGCGCGGGACCTTCGTTAGCGCAAAAGCGCGAGTGGCTCCAAAAAATCGCTTTTACCCCGCCCGGGCGAATGTGATTGCGGCGCCATCCAGGCCTTGAGAACCAACCTCACGGCTCCAGCTGTCCGAGCCATTTAGGTTGAGCGTGGCCAGCACGCGCTGCGCTCGCTCGCGATTTCCGAGCTTCCGCCGCATTTGTTCGACCTCGTATTCCAGCCTTTCGAAGGTCGGTATATAGGCATCTCCATGCCGGATGACCAAGTAGGCGGCAACAGCTAGACACCATTCTAGCTCCGTGGCCGATGGATCGGAAAAAGGGGCGACGCCATACCAAGACGAGCAACGCCTCTCGAGGGCTTCCGAACTAGGCAAACGGCCAGCATGTGGCATGGGAAAGAAACCTATGCCTGATCGACGAACCTAAAGTGCTCACGAAGCTTGACCGGTACGCGGGCCATCGGAGGGTTCTGCCTAAAACCGCCAAAAATTTTGAAACACCCATTCATCCGGCTCGAATTCAAAGGGATCGGCGATTTTTGGGTTATGGCTTGCAAGCATAGTTCAGCCCAGACAAGAACGCCTGATATCTTGTCGTGCACTGTCACCCTGCCAAATATGGTGCCGGCGACAACGGCAGTTTGGCGAGCAGAAGAATTCCCGAGACTGAGACGTTCTACGGCTTGGCCCATGTTCGCGCTCCTCCTCGATTGGAGACAGGATGGGCCATATGGAAGCGAATAAAAGGAGGTTGGTGACGAGTCTCGGTAGTGGAGTAGAAACGGGTGGAAAAGCTTGCGCTATTCGCCATCGGCGCCGCTAAACGCATTTGAGAGAAGGGGCAGCGATCGCCAAGAGATGACGTCCGATCGCAAGCCGGCTAGAAATGCGACAGTGACGCGCCTTTTTTGGCACGACCTTAGCACCCGATCGGGCCTCAGCTGGTCGTCGTTGCGCAGCCGATCGGGTGCGATTTTTATAAAGCTCTCTTGGCTTTAGCTTTGAGAGCCCGTCATCGAGACAAATGCAAGGGAACGGTCCGCCCCCTGGGGACATTCGACATGCCGTGGCAGCTTCCTATGGTGAGCCAGCGCATTCCGATACACGTTTTCCGCGCTCTACCGTTGCTCCAGCACCTGTGCTGAGGCTGAGCGCTTGATCAGGACCCGACCGCTGCTGTTGCGGGATGGTGACTGGGTTGAGGTCGCGAAGACCTTGACCGCGGGTACGTTGTTCATCCCGATGAGCGCTGAGCCGAGAAGCAGCCAAGAACGCTTCCCGTAATCGAATCCTACGGGAACCGCGAAACCAGCGTCCAAAGGACGCAATTCTCCGACGTCGTTCACTCAAGCTCATCTCGCAACTTGAACGCTTGTATGAAGCCGCTGCATGTGCGCCGGTGGACCGGATTGCTGCTATCCAAACCACGTGCTCAGTTTCGCCCCGTAATAACTCTACCGTCCGAAACGGCTTTCGCGCGTCAGGTCCACCCCACATGAAAGTTCCGCGAGCAGCACGGACGGAGAGGCCGGTCACAACTCCTTCGCGTGCTCTTTTACTACCGAATCAAGTGCCAAATGGAGAGGCACTGCCTTAGAGAACAGGAAGCCCTGCGCGGTTCTGCAGCCAAGCTGGTACAGAGTTTGCCGATCTGCCTCTGTTTCAACGCCCTCGGCCATGACCTCGATCCCGAGCGTCCTACCAAGATCAATCACCGCTTTGACAAGCAGCCGATTCTCCCGGGACTTGGCTAAGCCGCGAACGAAGCCCTGATCTATTTTCACCTTCCTGATCCGACTGTCCTTGAGCGATGCCAACGTCGAAAAACCGGTGCCGAAGTCATCGAGCGCGATAGAAATGCCAGCATGTGAAAGCCGGGCGAGCTTTTCATCCACTCTGTCCGGATCCACTGGGGCTTCTTCGGTAATCTCGATGTCGAACATCGTTGCAGGGAGGTCTTTTGCCGCCAGACCATTAAGAATCATCTCGTCAATATCGCCAGCTTCCAACTCGCACGGTGAAACATTCATCGCCACACGAACATCACGACGGTCAGCTTTGACCAAGCCCTCGATAAGAGCGCAACAGTCGGCGAATACCGTTTGAGTTAGCAGCTGAAGCATTCCAGTTTCGCGTGCCGCTGTCATGATCTCGGGCGGAGAAATGGGACCGTGAAGCGGGTGAGACCATCTTAGCAAGGCTTCAAAACTGACGACGGCTTCAGTTTCGAGTCTTACGATTGGCTGAAACCAAGCGACCAAGCTTCTCATCGTTATCGCCGAATGAAGATCGCGTTCGATTGACTGGCGGCGTTGCAACTCCCGGGCTAGCTCGGCATCGAACAGACAAAATTCATTCCTGCCGCGGCGCTTAGCTGTGTAAAGGGCGATGTCGGCCCGCAACAACATTTCCGTTAGTCCGGGGTTTTCAGCCAAGTAGATTCCTATAGACGCTCCAATGCGGACTGATGCGATCCCAGGATAGGGGCGAGCAAGCTTGGCTATGAGATTGGACGCGAGATTGGTGGGAGAAGGAGAATTCTTTCGCGAAGAAAAAACCAGCACGAATTCATCCCCACCGATGCGGGCGAGCGTTGAGCCCTCCGGTGCTTCTTCCTCTATTCGGCGGGCGATCCTGGCAAGCAGCTCGTCACCCGTTCTGTGACCGTAGGTATCGTTGACAGATTTGAACCCGTCCAGATCAATCAGCATGGCCACAAAGGGTCCATCGGTGTTCTCAAACTGATCGATTGCATGTTCGAGGCCCCGCCTGTTGAGGAGCGCGGTAAGATGGTCCTCCCTGGAATTGCGCTCCATTTCCGCGGCAAGCCGCTCGGCTTGATGTCTCAGGCGGCTCGCGTCACGGAAGCGCGCTTGTCCAACGAACGAGGATCGAACCAGGCCGCCCTCGAAAAGCAGGACGGCAAAAGCCAGAATGTAGTTTTCCGGGGCTCCCTTCGTCAGCAAACATGCGGCGGCAATGAGGAGTGGCGGTGTGATGAAGCATATCGCTGCCGCAGCATATGAGCTGCCGTACGTGACCGCGCCAGCTGAAATGCCCGCCAGAATTATTAGATGCAGCGATGCTTGAGACGTCGTGTATCCAGCCGTTAGGACGGCAAGGAATGACCAGGTGAATCCCGCCAGAAGAGCAAGCCTGCCAAACCAGCGAAGCCGCAGCCAAACCCGTGTCAGATCATCCTGGACTCCGGGTTCCTTCAGCTGATGACGGGCGAGTGCAAGGCGGGCGGCATTTATCGCATTAACGACCGAAAACCAGGCCGCGCCAGCAAGACCGTTCCCGGAAAGGGCCTGCACGGTCAAAATCAGCCCGGACAGCACAATGCTTATCGGCATTGAGACGAAAAGGCCTGCCCTCAGATCAGCGAGCTGGTCCTGAAGGATTCTCGCCTCCAGCGGATCTTCTTTTTCCAAGGCTGGACGGGTCAGCTTGCTTACTCCTGCTTGTCCGCAGCCTATGCAGCCCCCCTGAAGGACGGGTTAATTCTTCAATCGGAGATCAGCGTCGGGGAGCAGGATTACTCCGGTGCATCATGCACTCTCTCCCATCGCTCGCCCAGCACGCGCAAAAATGCGACTGCTGGTGCAGTATCACCGCTGGAGCTCCGCCGAAATCCCATGCCGGACAAGGGGAACATGTTGGGCAAAGCGAAGCCCCAGATGCCTTGCAAGCCGTGCCGCCAGGTGGTCTCTGGAGTAGAGTCCAACCAATATGTTCGTTGCATGGTAGAGCGGCGCCGCCGACAGGCGCAGCCGCCTTTCGTATATATGCAGCATGTCGGGGTCGCCAACATTGCGGCCGTCGCGGCACGCAGTCATGATTCCACGGGCGAGTTGCTTCTGGCTGCTGAGACCGATGTTGAACCCGTGAGCGGTCACCGGGTGCATGCCGATGGCAGCGTCGCCGATGAGTGCGGCGCTCGGCGCCCGGAATTTGTGCGCCCAGGTCGTGACCAGCGGATAGGTGTGGCGCTTGCTTGCCAAGGTCATTTTTCCAAGGCGCCCTCGACACCGTTTCGTCAACTCCGACAGGAACAAATCATCATCGAAGGCAAGCAGTCTATAGGCCTCGTTTGAGCGCAATGTGAGCAGCAGCGACGACATGCCCTCCGCTAGGGGCAATATCGCTATCGTCTGATGGTGATCGAACCATTCGATGGCGATCTGGTGGTGGGCGCGCTCGTGCCTCACTCGGCAAATCAGCATCGAGTGGCCAAGCCGGTTGATATCGGCGCCGATGCCTAGCAGATCACGCGTGGCGGACAAACGCGAATCCGCGGCAACAACCAGCCGAGCAGTTAAACGCGCGCCATTAGAGAGCGTTACGACTGCTCCTTCTTGGCTGTTTGTTGCATCGACGACCGAGTGGCCGCACAACAGCCGGGCGCGATCCTGCAAGCGGACGATTTTGAACAGCGCCTCGCGGATCCGGCAATTTGGAACCAAAACCCCCAGCGGTTCTCCAGAGTTGCTGGGAGGATCGAAACGAAGAGCGAATGCGCTCGAGCCGTTGAGCACGCGCGCGCCTTGAAGTGCTGATTTGTCCGAAGCCGGAATGACATCCCAGGCGCCGAGCTCGCGAAGGGTTCTGATCGAAGCGTTGGTCAGCGCGATTTCGCGACCATCGAAAGCCGGATTCGCCAGACTATCGAATGTGTTCTGTTCAACAACTGCCACCTTGAGTTCGCTTTGGGCAAGCGACGCAGCGAACGAAAGGCCGACCGGGCCGGCTCCAACGACAACGATGTCAAAATTATCGTCAGAGCCCATCAGCGTGCCGCCATCCGGTCGCCTATCCTCGTGTAACGGTGAAACTGAGCCGAGTGACATGAGCTCCGTGCCCGCCGCATTGCCTAAAGGCGCTGGGCCGGGAGATTCGCATCGATCGGCAACGAAGCACTCAAAGCGCTCAGAGGTGGATGCGGCTAACCGATCCCGCCCTTTCGCCGCGCAGCCGCGCAGATCGCCGCCAGCAAGCGAGACACTCGCGACGCTGGTCAGCGACGGCCGCGCCGCATCGATCGCCACATTCCACCTGGAACCCTTGCGCATACTACTCACGCTCCACGACGTCGAAGCGGGCTCTCTTGCGAGGGTGAGGGTATCGAACGTAGCGCTCTCTCTCGTCATCCCAGCCAAGGTAGCGGAAACTTTTATCCACGACCGCGCATATCTCATCAAGAACCTGCTGCATGGCTTCGATGTCGATGTCCTTGCAATTCAGTCGCCGATAGAGCAAAGCCCACGCGGCGACATAGTCGTCGAAATAGCGCGCGTCACTCGAACCAATGATCAACTTCGGACGGTTGATCGATCTCGAAAACGCACGTCCCAACCCCGATGATGCTCCGCAGCACGTTGACATCACGAGGATCTTCGGCGCTGGATGCGAGCCCTGGAACATTTTTACGAAGTCAGCCCAAAGAAGGCCACTTCGCCCACTGGACGAAGCGATCCCGTCACCATTGCCGTGCCCGGCGATGTGAAGCACGTCGCACTCCGCCTCCATCGCTCGTACTACAGCCTCACCAAATTTCGTTCGGTTCAACGCCATGTGGAGCTCCGCGCGGATGTTGACAGCCTTTAACAAGTGCTGCACGATCGGTCCCTCTTGCCTGTCGGCGAAGTAGTCATTTGCATTGTGGCAGTCGATGATGTGTACGGTGTTCATGGTACTCCAGCCGCTTGTTCGTTCATCGTCGTGACGAGCGGACACCACGCGCGCGGAACCGCGTGACGTGCGCTGGGTTCCGGTACCGTCGCATAGCCTCAAGGCGCGGGCCGGGAATCGGGATGGATCGGCAACGACGCACACAACCCATCAAAGGCGAAAGCTGTTGATCGGCCCCCCTGTCCGCGCAGCCACGCGGATGGTCAGCCAGCAAGCGAGATACACACGACGCCGGTCAGCTAATGGCTGCGCCGTAAGCACAAGGCATGGCCGACCACACGACAGAAAACCCAGAACCGTGAAGGTGCTGATAATGACGACCAATCTTTCCGTAAGTCATGCATTTCTCCGTCGAAGACTGGTCAATAGACCACACCGATGAGTATGACCCTGATCTGGATCAGCCAGACATGACCAATCGGCACTGGCGGTTCACGGTCAGGTGATCGACCGTGACGTTCCACTTTGGAACCCGTGCGCACATTGCCAAGCTCTCGTCCGGCCACGCGAGGTACTCTCGTGGCATCAGCCGCCTCATACTGGGTGCAATGGTAGGCAGTCCTTCGCACGACAGAGGCTTTTCACAAATGTAGTGTGCAGCTTAGGTCAAGATGGTCATGGAGCATGGAGCATGGAGCATGGACAGCTTGTTCCCGACCGAGCCGGCTCGACTGACGAGCGCGATCCGCGCATCTTATGCACAGCGGATTGAAATCAGCGTTCCGGTTTGTCGTCCCGATCAATTAGTATCCGCTCGGCGGCTCCGTCGAGATCTTCGTATTGACCGCTTCGCAATGCCCAGACGAAGCCGGACACACCCAGTGCACCCAGAAAAAGGGCCACTGGTATGAGATAGAGCAACGTCGTCACGAGGATTATGCCGAATAGCTGACTGCGGAGCGTCCGACTTTTTGAATAACTTGCAGCGTCGCATTCGCCCCGAAGCCGTGCAAGCGCAATGCGTTTCCAATAACAAGCACCGATGAGGCAGACATGGCAATCGCCGCTAACAAAGGCGTGGCGTGGCCCAGGATGGCGATCGGCACGGCGACGGCATTGTAGACGATCGCAATCGCGATGTTCTGGCGGATCAGGTGTCCCGCCTTGCGCGAGACGTCCAGCGCGAGAGGCACTGCCAGAAGGCTTTCGCGCAGGAATACGAAGTCGGCGGCATTGCGGCCAATGTCGGCGGCGGTGGCCGGAGCGATCGAGACATGCGCCGCGCTCAGCGCCGGCGTGTCGTTGAGGCCGTCGCCAACCATCAGAACCTTGTGTCCGTCTTTCGCCAGGGTCTCGATGCGCTCGACCTTGCCCGACGGCAGCAGGCACGGAACGAAGTCGTCGACACCCAGCATTCTTGCAACTTCGCCGCAGGCACCTGCGGTATCGCCCGACAGCATTTGCATCGACACCCCAGTATCGTTCAATCGCTTGATCGCCGCCGCCGCGTCGGCGCGCAGCGCATCCTCGAAATCGAAGGTCGCGACAATGAACCCGTCTTTTGTCAGCACCGTTCCGCCATAGCCATGGTTGCCTTCACCACCGGTCCGGGCCTTCCATCCAGCCCATCCGCGTCGACCCAGCCGCCAGATGCTTCCGGCGACAGTGGCTTCGATCCCGAACCCCGGATGCTCTGTGACGGCATCGAATTTGTGTTGCCCGCCAGGAGCGGCAAAGCCGGTTATGGCCTTTGAAAACGGGTGACGCGAGTGCGCGGCCATGTCTGCCGCGATTGCCAGCATGGCCGGATCGATCGACGATGCATTGAGGAGCCGGGGTTGTCCGAGCGTGAGCGTTCCGGTCTTGTCGAACACTGCGTTATCAATCGTCGCCAGGCGCTCCATGGCCGAACCGTCCTTGACCATGATGCCGTTCTCGAACAGACGCCGCGCGGCGACCACCTGAACGATCGGTACGGCGAGGCCGAGCGCGCACGGGCAGGTGATGATCAGAACGGCAATGGCGATGGTTATCGCCCTATGCCAGTCGCCGGTCACCGCCATCCAGCCAAGGAACGTCGCGAAGGCTGTGAGATGAACCACCGGGGCATAGAGCGCTGAAACGCGATCGGCGATCCGGCGATAATGCGCGCGGCCGCCCTCTGCGGCTTCCATGAGCCGAACCATTTCCGCCAGAAACGAATCTTTCGCGGCGGCTGTCGCCTCAATCGTCAGCGGGCCGGTTAGGTTGAGGACACCAGCCTGCACGGCTTCGCCTGCTGCAACGCTTCGAGGCGTGCTCTCGCCCGAGACAAGCGAACAGTCCAGATCCGATGCCCCTTGAATGATTTTGCCGTCGACGGGTATCCTTTCGCCGGCAGCAATCAGCAGCTGCATCCCTGGTTCGATCTCGCCAACCGGCAGATAGTCGCGTGCGCCGTCGCCGCGCAGCACCATGGCGCCACGTGCGGCCAACTGGGACAGGCCTTTCACGGCGATCCGGGCACGTTCGCGCATCACGTGATCCAACGTGCGGCCGATCAACAGGAAGAACAGCAGCGACACCGATGCATCGAAATAAGCATGGTCGCCATGGTTGATCGTCTCATAGAGGCTCATGGCGTAGGCAAGCGACACCCCGACCGCGATCGGCACGTCCATGTTCATGCGGCCGTGGCGCAACGCATTCCAGGCCGAGCGGAAGAAGATGCCGCCGGCGAAGGCGAGTGCAGGGATGGCGATAAGCGCAGAGACCCAGTGGAACAGGTCGCGGGTAGCGCCTTCGGCACCGGACCAGACAGAGACCGAAAGCAGCATGATATTGCCCGCCGCGAACCCGGCAACCGCGACGGCGCGGATCAACTCCGAAAGCGTCCTGTCCTTTTCATCAATCTCGGGGGCGAAGAGATGCGCCTGGTAGCCGAGCCGTCCAAGCGCGGCGACGAACGGTGGAACCTCGTCGCCACGCCAGCGGACCGAGACCCGTTTCGTCGACAGGTTGACGCGGGCGCTCTCGACGCGATCGAGCGTTCCCAACGCCGTCTCGATCGTCTGGATACAAGCTGCGCAATGAACGCTCGGCACCGAAAGATCGGTTTGGCGGAGATCATCGCCAAGCGATCGGCTCGCCAGCCTGATCTCCTGACTAGACGGCAGGACCGACGTGGTGCTGCCCAGATCAAGCGCCATTTCGGCGCCCGGTGCACAACAACTCATTGCAGCGCTCCATGGGAAATCATGATCCTGCGGACGTCGCGATACGGTTTATCCAGACCGGCGTCGGCGTCGACTTCGACAATCCAGACGCCGTCCTTCGGCATGTGCTGGGCTGCGAATTCCTGGCCCGAGGCGGGTGCGAGGGTGACCGACTTGTCCTCCTTCTCGTACGCGGGATGGCGAAACAGCACCTTGACGCCGTGCAGGGGAACCGGCTTGCCAGCGGCATCGGTGAGGCTGTAGCGGACTTCACCCCATGCGATGGTCAGCTTGCCGGTCCAGCCAAGGGCTGCCTGTGCCCGTCCTTCCGTGGCCTTCTTGTTGAATTGCTGGCTCGCCACATAGGTGTTTTCGACGACGAGGCCAGTCCAGCTTGTGCTGGCGAGCGTCGCCATGGTCAAATTGACCGCGATGATCACGCCGAAAAAGGCGAGGATGATGGCCAGCATGTGCCTGCCGGTAAATTCACGAGGCTTTTGTACATTGGCAGTCATCTGGGGGCCTCCGGCGCGTTGAAGGTGGCGGTGTACTCGTTCGATTCGAAGCTGGCTCTGTCCTCGACGCGGAACTTGAAAGTCTGCGCCGGCGCGCGGATCTGGCCCGCGGGCTGGCGCACGAAGACTTTCAGCATTTTCAGGCGGTCGGGTTCGACCGGAATGGCGAATGAGCGGCCTGCCGGGATATCTTCGCCGACCACGCTCATGTCAGCTCCATCCAGGCCTTGGATCGTGACGACGAGCGTCCGCGGCTCCGGGATCATGTTGAGCAGCTTGACGGTATAGCCATTGCGGATGGAGCCGTCGGACAGCGTGACGAACTGAGGATTGCGATCATGCAACACGTTTAGTTCGAGCCGGTCGCGCGTCAGCAGGGAATAGAGCAGGCCGAGGCCGATCAGCGACCACAAGCCCATGTAGACGTAGGTGCGCGGCCGAAAGATCTTGCGGATGTGGAAATGCGCTACCTTGTCGGAGAACAGGCCATCAGCGGTCCTGACCAGCGACGGGTTGACTGAACTGGAGCCGCCCGCGGTTGCCAGCATCATATTGGTGTTGTAGTCGGAGAGCGTCGCGTAGGAGATCAGCCCGCGCTCCTTGCCGAGCTTGTCCATGACGCCGTCACAGGCGTCGATGCAGAGCGCGCAGGTGATGCATTCGAGCTGCTGGCCATCGCGAATGTCGATCCCCATCGGGCAGACCGCGACGCAGGCATTGCAGTCGACGCAGTCGCCGACGGACTGCCCTGCAGCTTGCACCTTCTTCGCATGGCGAGAACGCGGTTCGCCGCGCCAGTCATTGTAGGTGACGGTGAGCGAACTTTCGTCGAGCATGGCCGCCTGGATGCGCGGCCATGGGCACATATAGGTGCAGACCTGTTCTCGCATCAGCCCGCCGAACGTGTAGGTGGTCGCCGTCAGGACGGCGACGGTGATGTAGGCGACGGGCGCCGCGGTGCCGGTGAAGAGTTCGCCGACCAGCGTCGGCGCATCGGCAAAATAGAAGATCCAGGCGCCGCCAGTCGCCGCGCCTATGACGAGCCAGATGGTGTGCTTGAACACGCGCAGCATGAGCTTGCGCGCGGTCCAGGGACCTGCATCGAGCTTCATGCGGGCGTTACGGTCCCCCTCGATCGCACGTTCGACGACGAGGAACAGATCGACCCACACCGTCTGAGGGCATGCATAGCCGCACCAGGCACGGCCGACAGTCGAGGTGATCAGGAAAAGACCGACGCCCGCCATGACCAGGAGGCCGGCCACATAGAAGAATTCCTGGGGCCATATCTCGATGAAGAAGAAGTAGAAGCGCCGGTTCGCGAGATCGAGCAGGACTGCCTGGTCCGGGGCAAATGGACCGCGAGCCCAAGGCAGCCACGCAGCCAGGTAATAGATGCCAAGTGTGATCGTCATCACCAGCCATTTGAAGCGACGAAAGTTGCCCGAGGCGCGCTTCGGAAAGATCTTTTGACGCGCGGCATAAAGCGGCTTGCGGGTTTTGGCGGAATTGACAGTTTCTGTTTCGAGCCCTGTCAACTGCGTCTTGTCACGCATGTGCAACTCCACTTTCCCAGCCGATGTCAGGGGCACCTGTCGTAAAGCCTCGCCGTAGGATAGCCTTGCCGGGTTGTGCAGATCGCATTAGGGATGGTGTCGAGGCCCGGCTCACGCCAGGCCTCGTCCGCTTGGCAGGGGGGACCGAAGAATAGGGCTTCCATTCCTATTCTCCGCCGCCAAGCGAATGGACATAAACTGCAAGTTCCTTGACCTTGATCTCGCCGAGACGGCCAACCCAGGCCGGCATGACGCCCTGTTTTGGCGCACGGACCTGTGCGGCGATGGCTGTCTCACCGGATCCATAGAGCCAGATCGCATCGGTCAGGTCGGGGGCGCCGAATTCCCTGTTGCCTTTTGCATTGTCGCCGTGACAGGCCACGCAATTCTCGGCAAAGACCTTGGCGCCGGGTTGGATCAGACTTGCATCGCGGACCTTGCCGGAAAGGCTGGCCACGTAGGCGCTGACTTGTGCGATCTGGTCGGCGGTAATGATGTCGCCGAAGGCCGGCATTTCCGACAGCCGCGTTTCCGCATCAGTCGCAAAGCGGATGCCGTGCGTAATCGTCTGCTGGATCTGCTCGGCCTTGCCGCCCCATAGCCAGTCGTCGTCGTTGAGATTGGGAAAGCCCTTGGAACCCTGGGCGCCGGAGCCGTGACATTGTACGCAATTGACCTTGAAAGCGGCGCCACCGGCGGCGATTGCGAATTCGCGCAGGCCGTCGTCCGCGGCGATTTCCGAGACGCTCTTGGACTCCACCGCCGAGATATATTTGCCCTTGGCGGCCTCAGCCGCGGTCAGCTCGTTCCTGACCTCGTTGCGGCTGGAATAGCCGAGCACACCCGTTGTCGCCGAGTGCAACAGAGGCCATGCTGGATAGGCAATGGTGTAGCCTATCGCCCAGACAATGGTGACGTAAAAAGTGATGACCCACCATCTGGGAAGCGGGTTGTTCAGCTCCCGGATACCATCCCATTCGTGGCCGGTGGTCGAGACGCCAGAGATTTCATCGATATGCTCGTCGCTCATGATCACTCGTCCTCGAGCGGAATGCGGGCCGCTTCGTCGGCCAGCCTTCGGCTGCCGGGGCGTAGGGCAAAGGCGATGCACCCCACGAAGAACAGCGCCATCGCAACCAGGCCCCAGCTGTCGGCAAACGCCCGCATCAAATTGTAGGTCATCAGCGTTCTCCTCAGCGGTAGCCGGCGGCTTCGTCGTAATTTTTGAAGTCGACCAGTGTGCCAAGCATCTGCAGGTAGGCGAGCAGGGCATCCATTTCGGTGACCTGTTGCGGGTTGCCGTCGAAGTCGCCGATCTTGGCTTTTGGGTAACGCGCCTCAAGGCCTGATGTGTCGGCATTGGGATCGGCCTGCGCCCCCAGATCCGCATTGGCGTGGGCGATCATGTCATCCGTGTAAGGGACGGCTACAAGCCTGTTGGCGACCAGATGCGTCGAGAAATCCTTCACGTCGATCGGCGTGTCTTTCAGGAACCCATAGCTCGGCATGATCGATTCCGGCACCACCGAGCGCGGGTCGGTAAGATGCGCGACATGCCATGCATTCGAGTAGCGGTCGCCAACTCTGGCGAGATCCGGCCCGGTGCGCTTCGATCCCCACTGGAAGGGGTGATCGTACATGGACTCGGCAGCCAGGCTGTAGTGGCCATAGCGCTCAACTTCGTCGCGGAACGGCCTGATCATCTGGCTATGACAGAGGTAGCAGCCCTCGCGCATATAGATGTTGCGCCCGACAAGTTCGAGCGGCGAATAGGGGCGCATGCCTTCCACCTTCTCGATCGTATTGTCGAGATAGAAGAGAGGCGCGATCTCGACGATGCCGCCGACCGTCACCACGAGCAGCGAGCCAACGAGAAGAAGCGTGGCGTTCTTCTCGATGATTGCGTGTTTGTCCATCAAGCCCATTACCTGGCTCCTGATCGCGCAGGTCGGATGGCGACGGGGCTCGGCATCGGCTCCTCCTCGCGCTGGTGGCCGAGGATGGTCCTGGTGATGTTCCAGGCCATGATCAGGGCGCCGGAGAGGTACATGGCGCCGCCGATGGCGCGCATGACATAGTAGGGGTGCATGGCGGCGACGGTTTCGGCGAAGGAGTAGACGAGGAAGCCCTGCTCGCCATATTCGCGCCACATCAGGCCCTGCATGATGCCGGACACCCACATCACCGCGGCGTAGACGACGATCCCGAGTGTCGCCAGCCAGAAGTGCCAGGTGACGAGCCTCAGCGAGTAGAGCCGTTGACGGTTCCAGAGCTTCGGGACCATGTAGTAGATCGCGCCGAACGAGATCATGCCGACCCAGCCGAGCGCACCCGAATGGACGTGCCCGATGGTCCAGTCGGTATAATGCGACAGCGAATTGACCGCCCGGATCGCCATGATGGGGCCTTCGAAGGTCGACATGCCATAGAAGGCGACGGCCATCACCATCATGCGTATGATCGGATCGGTGCGCAGCTTGTCCCAGGCGCCGGACAGCGTCATCAGGCCGTTGATCATGCCGCCCCAGGACGGCATCCACAGCATGATCGAGAACACCATGCCGAGCGTCTGCGCCCAATCGGGCAAGGCGGTGTAGTGCAGGTGATGCGGCCCGGCCCAGATGTAGAGAAAGATGATAGCCCAGAAATGGACGATCGACAGCCGGTACGAATAGACTGGCCGGTTCGCCTGCTTGGGCACGAAATAATACATCATGCCGAGGAAGCCGGCGGTGAGAAAGAAGCCGACCGCGTTGTGGCCGTACCACCATTGCGTCAAGGCGTCCTGGACCCCTGAAAAGGCGGAGTAGCTCTTGGAGCCCAGGAACGAGACTGGTATGGACAGGTTGTTGACCACATGCAGCATCGCGATGGTCACGATGAACGACAGGTAGAACCAGTTGGCCACGTAGATATGCGGTTCCTTGCGCTTCAGGATCGTGCCAAGGAACAGAATGAGGTAGGCGACCCAGACGATGGTCAGCCAGACATCCACATACCATTCGGGTTCGGCGTACTCGCGGCCCTCGGTGATGCCGAGCAGGTAGCCGGTCGCGGCCATGACGATGAAAAGCTGGTAGCCCCAGAAGACGAACCAGGCGAGATCACGGCCGAAGAGGCGCGCGCGGCAGGTGCGCTGCACGACATACAGAGACGTGCAAAGCAGCGCGTTGCCGCCGAAGGCGAAAACGACACCGGATGTGTGCAACGGCCGCAAACGACCGAAATTGAACCAGGGCTGGATGTTGAGATCGGGGTAGGCGAGCTGCAGCGCGATCACCACGCCGACCAGCATGCCGACGACACCCCAGAACACGGTGGCGATCGCGCCGTAGCGGATCGGACCATCCATGTAAGCGGATGGGTCAATCGGAGCTGCTGGCCTGAACTCCGTGTTGCGCAACAGGATCGCAGTGAAACCAGCCACTGCGAAGAACAACACCCACATGTGTCGGCGGAAAGGTTCATCCACGCCGAAGCCGGCGGCCACCAGGGCCGCAAAAGCGAACACGCTTAGAAGGACGATCTCTGTGCCGAATTTCATTGCAGATCCCGATCTCGAATCTGGTGGATGCCAAATCCGCAGCGCACTAATCGCGCAGCCGCCGCCCCCTCGCCCTGATCTATGTCAGGCCGCACGATTTTGTGCGGCGCAATCAGCAGGTGGCGAATGAACGAGGAACGCAGCGCGGGCTCACCCCCTCATGGAAGGCGTTCCCTGGGTTGGGCGGGCGCAGACGCGATCGCTGAGGCGAAAGCTGAGGCTCTGCGCGCGTTGGATGCTATTGCCGATGCCCTGCCAAACGTTGTTCGGATCCCATTGGAAACGAACGCGATCGTTCCGCCGAGCCGTGGCAGATTAAGGACCATGCTTCGCCGGTATGTGCCGAAACACACCTGGCGATTGGTCACGTTCCTATCAAAGGCCGAAAGCTGTTTGTCTCGACCGTGACGCCGCTTCGTCGAAGGCGCGGCGACATCGCATTAAAAGGCAAACACGGCCCGCCCCGGAGTCATGCGACATGGCCTCGCCGCTTAGGGCCGCTCGCGTCCGCCGCCACAGCGCTTCTCCAGACGGCTTATGCTGTCCACCGTCACATGGCGTGCGTTCTCAATCCGAATCACCCCGTCAGCCCGCAATCGCGTCAGTTGGCGGCTCACGGTCTCGCTGGTGATTCCAAGGAAATCAGACATTTCGGCACGCGTCAGCGGCAGATCGAAGGAGGCCGACCCGGAAGCCGCATCGAGACTGGAATCGATATTCCGGGCCATCATGAGGAGAAAAGTCGCCACCTTTTCCGGAGCTGTCTTGCGCCCCAGCGTCACCATCCACTCGCGCGCCTCATCGAGTTCATTCAGCGTCTGTTTGAGCAGGCGATGCTCGAATTCCCGTGACGCCTTCATCATCCGTTCGACGGCCGCTCGCGGAAACGAACACAGCGTGACTGCTGTTGCCGCTTCCGCATTGATCGAGCTTTCCTCCTTGAAAGGACGTCCCAGAAAATCCGGTGCAAACTGGAGACCGACGATCTGCTGGCGCCCATCCGACAGGCTCTTTGATAGCTTTACCACGCCTGAAAGCACGTTGGAGTAGCTGTCGACGTTCTGTGCCTCGCCGGTCAACTCCATTCCTGACTCGATCCGGCGACGCGAGCAAGTCTTGGCGAGCCCAACCAAATTGTCTGGATCGAGCGCACCGCAGACACCGCGACGCCGTGCCTCGCAAGGGAAGCAAAGAACAGGAATGCCGGAACTATGAATGTCTTGCCGAAAGGTCATGCGTTCGCCTTACCCGATCCTAACTGCCGGCAGGATACCCATCCAGGGTAGAGAAATCCTGCGGCGGTTTGTCCATGAGCGCGGCTGATCGAGATCAGGGTCTGCTTCAGCGATGCGTGCAGTGTTCCGGCGGGCAACACGGTGAACGCGAGATGCAATCGGAAATAGCTGTCAAACTCAGCGAGAACGTCCCACGCTACACCAGCTATCCGACGGCGCCGCATTTCCATTCGGGGATCGATGCTGCCATTTACCGTGGCTGGTTGGAGACGCTGGAAAGCGGCGACGAAATCTCGCTGTACCTGCACATTCCTTACTGCGACAAGCTCTGCTGGTTCTGCGCCTGCCACACCAAGCAGACGCACCAATATGAGCCGGTGGCCGCTTATCTGCGCTCGCTGAATGCCGAAATCGTCACGATTGCCGGTCTGGTGAGCGGCAAGGCACATGTCCGTGCAATCCACTTCGGTGGCGGTTCGCCAACTATTCTGAGGCCCGATGATATGGTTGCTCTTGGAGCGGCCTTGCGGGACAGCTTCGACCTTCTCCCGGATGCTACGGTCAGCATCGAAATCGAAACCAACGACATGGACAAGGCGCGCCTTGATGCACTTGCTCAAATCGGCGTAACGCGGGCGAGCCTCGGCGTGCAGGATTTCGATCCGCAAGTGCAAAAAGCAATTAATCGTGAGCAGAGTTTTTTGCAGACCAAGGCAGTCGTCGACGGGGTTCGTTCGCGGGGCGTCGAATCGGTCAATCTGGACCTGCTCTACGGGCTCCCGAATCAGACACGCGAGACGATCTGTTCCACGGTGGCGCAGGCACTGACCTTGGAGCCAGACCGGATGGCCCTGTTCGGCTACGCACATGTGCCCTGGTTCAAGAAGCATCAGACGATGATCGACGAGGCATGGCTGCCGAGTCCCACTGAGCGTTTCGCCCAATCTCAACTCGCGGCGCGGGCAATTGTCGCCAAGGGATATGAGGCAATAGGACTCGATCATTTCGCGAAGCCCGACGATGCGCTGGCCATAGCGGCCCGCGCAGGGGTTTTGCATCGCAATTTTCAGGGCTACACTGAGGATCGCTGCCCGACACTCATCGGACTTGGCCCTTCGTCCATCGGTCGTTTTCGCCAAGGCTACGTGCAGAACATGGCTTCGACTTCCGGGTACGGGCGCATGGTTGCGGATGGCGGGTTGGCTGCCGTGCGCGGCGTTGCCCTTTCCGACGACGATCGCGTCCGTGGCTGGATCATCGAGCGGCTGATGTGTGATTTTGCCTTCTCGGCAGTCGACCTGGTGGAGCGGTTCGGCAAAGCCGGCGAGCAGCTCCTTCATCGCTCGAGGTCCATCGCACTCCACGATCCTGCCCGAGCGCTTGAATTCGATGGTGACAGTTTCCTCGTACGGACTGAAAGTCGCCCCTTCATTCGAACCATCGCGGCCAAGTTCGATACATATTTCAAAGGGGGAACGGCGAGGCACTCGGTGGCGGTCTGAGCAAAGCACAGTGCGCTCGCCGTTTGGTCGATCGGCGAACCAGCTGCGTTCGTTTTGACCGCTCATAGCCGACTACCGCATCAAAATCGAAAATGCAAACTTAGGCTGTTGCGCGGTATCTCCTTCCACATCCACTCTTGCGCATACCTGCATTTCAAGGTGTTTGATCCTATGCTTCGCAGGTAGGTCGCGACAGCTAGGCAATGTTCCAGCTGCCCTAGCGGAGGAGTCACGATTTTCCGGCAAGCTCCGTCGGCAGACGTTCTTTTCTGGCCTTGGCAAAGGCTCGGTCGCCTTCCAGAAACGCCGCCAGCATGAAAGGGATGAGTTCTGCCACGGTTTCAGACTGACCATAGGTCTGACGGTAAAGTGCAGCATACTCCTTGAGTGTTTGGCTCAGCTCCGCGCTGACGGTAATGGTGATCTTCGAAGCTGTTCGGTCCGGAAGTTTTCCAAGTTTCAGGTCAGCCATGATAACTCCTGCTCAACTGGCGTATGGCCGCAGCACGATGTCCTTGTGCACGATGACGCGCAGTGGCCAACCTGGGCGGACGACGATGGTGGGCTGGATATTGAGGTTTTTTTCGGTGATGCGCTGGCCGGCTCGACTGGCGTTCTGCTGGGCTGATTCCCGGATCGCCTTGACCAGATCGCTCTCGTTTTCGCCGAGGCTGAATTCTGTGCCGACACCGAGCAATGTGGCAAGCGCCACTCCCTTGATCATCTGCCAAGTGTGGAAATCGACTTTGTCTTCCAGCCCTGCGTAGCCGGCGGTGTCGCTCGCGGGCAGATTGTCGATTTCGGCCGACGAGCCGTCGGGCAGCAGAATGCGCTGCCAGACCAGCAGCGCTCGCTTTTGCCCGAACGCGACGACGCTGTCGTAGACGCCGATAAGACGTGAGCCCTGCGGAATCAGCAATATGTTGCCCGTGACCGTGTCGTGCACATTTTCGGTGACTTGCGCGACCACAAGGCCCGGCAAATCGGAATTGATGCCGGTGATCAGGCTGGCGGCAATCACGCTGCCAGCCATCAGTTGATATGGCGAGATCGGCGTCTGAAGCGCATGCGGATTGTAGATCCCGCCAGTGCTCCGCTGGCTGAGAAAATCAAGCTTTCGCTGCTGATTGTTCTGGTCGCCTTCCGCCGCCGCCACCGAGGCTGACGCGCGTCCTGCTTCGGATTGGGGAAGCGCCTCAAATGGATGCTGAGCAGTTTGCACGCTCTCTCCGACATCTGTCTGTTGAGCTCGATTTTCGACGCGGAAAAGCACCCGCGATTCACGCGCTTCGATCGCCTGCTGCGCTAGACGCTGCTCCTCGGCCGAGATGTCTTGGCCCGGCACGATGCCGAGCTGGCGCTGCCGCTCGAGGATGGGGCGGCCGAGGTCGCCCGGCAAAGGTAGCCCAAGGACGGGAGGCTTCGGCTTCATGCCGGAATAGTCATGGGGAAGCGTATCGAGTCCCTCGGCGGTTGGTTTGCGCTGAGTGTTGTAGAGATCTTCCGCCTGATCCCTGATGCGAAGGGCCGGCCCCTGGAGGGCGATCATGGTAACGCCGAAGACAGCGCCGGATCCGAGCGCTGCGATCGCGATGATCACACCGCGCCTGAACCGCACCACGCGGCGGGGAGAGGCCCGAAGCTGCAGTTCCTCGGGATCCAGTTTCGGCGGGATGCCAGAGCGGGAATTTTCGATCATGAGCCCTCACCTCGCCGGCTGCCGCGAAAGAGCGAGATCCGCCGTTGCGGTTGCCTGCCGTCAATCCTGCTGATGCGGATCACCTGCTGCCGCTTGGTGCCGAGGCGAAGTTCGGCCGCGGCGAAGAGCCGATCGACGATGTAATAGTTGCCGCGCACGCGATAGTTGACGAGCTCGCTGCTCCCATCTGCGCCGACGATGAAGAGTGGTGGCGCCTCGCCCTGATCTATGCGACGAGGGAACTCAATATAGACCTTGCTGCCGTCGTCGAAGGCTCGCGTCGGTCTCCAGGGCGGTGTGTCGCCACTGATTGAGTAGCGAAAGCGAAGGTTTTCGAGCGCGATATTCGACGCGACCGGTGTAACTGCCTCGGCTTGAGCATTGCGCTGGCGAAGCGCGATGATCTGGTCTTGGCTGTAGGTCCAGGAGATTGCCGCCATTGCGGTCTTCTCGGTGCTTTGAAGCTGCAAATGATAGGTCCGCCGGTCCGTCGTAATGACTACATTGGTGGCAAGACCCGGCGCGAAGGGTTTTACCAGAACATGGGTGCGCTGATTGTCACCGGTGCCGCTTGCGGTATCGCCAATGACCCAGCGCACGGTGTCGCCAGCCGACACGGCGGTTAGTTTCTCGCCCGGCTGCAGAGCGATGTCGGTCACGCGCTCCGGCGCGGCATAGAGTTGATAAAGCGCGCCATCGGTGAAGGGGTAGACTTGCACTGCATTAACATACCCGTACTTGGTGGGTTGCTGGGTCGCGGCTTTGTTGGCATCAGCGACGCGTTCTTCAGGAGGGCGCTTGTCCTCGGCCTTGCCGGGCTCGGGCTGCATTTGGCCAGGCAGCGGCAGTGGTTTTGGCACCTCGACAATTCTAATCGGCCTCTCCGGCGCTTTTTCGATCGCGGCCGGTTTGAAGTCGGCAGCGTCATAGGAAATCTCAGGCGGCGGCACCTTCTTCGATGCACAAGCGGAAACGACCGCTGCCGACACCGATAG
>NZ_RZQT01000060.1:0-37598 GCF_003998485.1 Mesorhizobium sp. M7A.F.Ca.CA.001.04.2.1 | reverse complement strand
ATCTACGGCCGCGCTCCGGAGGATGAGCCCGACGCCATGCGCCGCCAGAGCGCTGAAGCCGAGAAGACGGCGCTGCTTGCCGCGCTCGATGGCCGCCACATCAAGGCCGGGCCGGCCGGCGCGCCTGCGCGCGGCCGCTCGGACGTCTTGCCCACCGGCCGCAATCTGTTCACCTCGGACCCGCGCACCATGCCGACGCCGACCGCCTATGATCTGGGCAAGGCCGCGGCGGAGGAAGTCGTGCGCGGCTACATGCAGTCGCATGGCGACTGGCCGCGCTCGCTGGTCATCGATCTCTGGGGCTCGGCATCGCTGCGCACCGGCGGCGAGGAGATCGCTCAAGGCCTGGCGCTGATGGGCTGCCGGCCGCAATGGGATTTGGCCACCGGCCGCATCACCGGCATCGAAGTGCTGCCGCCGGCCACGCTCGGAAGGCCACGCGTCGATGTCACATGGCGCATATCAGGCCTGTTCCGCGACATGTTCCCGACCCAAATCGCGCTGATCGATGCCGCAGCCAACGCGGTTGCCGCGCGCGACGAGGACGATTCGGAAAACCCGCTCGCGGCCAAAACCCGCGCCGACGGCAAGATCAGCCCGCGCATTTTCGGCACCTCGCCCGGCACCTATGGCACCGGCGTCGAGGATCTCATGTCCTCCGGCGACTGGAGCGCGCGCGACGAAATCGGCCGCGCCTATCTCGACGCTACATCGCACGCCTATGGCGGCGCCGGGGGCGAAGGCATCTCCGCGCCCGGCGTTTTCGAGGGCCGCATCGCCGAAGCCGATCTTCTCGTCCACACCGGCGACGACCCCGGCCGCGACATCCTCGAGGGCTCCGCCGATGTCGCCTTCATCGGCGGCTTTTCCGCAGCAGTTGCGGCGCTCGGCAGGAATGCCGACGTCATCGTGCTCGACACCACGGACCCGCAAAAGCCGAAGCCACGCTCGATCAGTGAGGCCGTAGCGCGCGTCGTGCGTGCCCGCGCCGTCAATCCACGCTTCATATCAGGCCAGATGCGCCACGGCCCGCGCGGCGCCTCGGAATTCGCCGAAACCGTCGACCGGCTGATTGGCTTCGCCGAAACCACGCACGCCATTTCGGGAACGCTGATCGAGGCGGTTCATGATGCCTATCTAGGCGATCCCATGGTCCGCGCCTTCATCCTGCGCGAAAACCCAGCCGCCGCAAAAATCATCGCCGAGCGCTTCCTGTCGGCGCGCCGGCGCGGCCTGTGGCATCCCCTGCGCAATTCCATCGACGGCGATTTGACAGCCCTGATTGCCGAAGCAGAAGCGCTTGGGGTGGCGGCATGAACGCCTTCTCGCGCCGCGGCGCCTGTCCGGCTTTGTCGGCGCCGATGCAAACCGGCGACGGCCTGCTGGTGCGGCTCAACCCGGTTGCTGGGGGGATGTCGCCAGAGTCGTTGATCGGACTAGCCGAATCCGCTTTGCGGCACGGCAATGGCATCATGGAAGTCACCGCGCGCGGCAGTTTGCAGATACGCGGGCTGACGGCGCAAAGTGCTGCGCTGCTGGCGGCGGAGGTCGATGCGCTTGATATCGCGGTGCGCACCGGCGTGCCGGTCGAGACCGGGCCGCTGGCAGGCATTGATCCGCAAGAGATTGCCGATCCCCGGCCGCTGGCTGAACGTACCAGGGCTGCGATCGAAGAAGCTGGGCTCGTACAGCGCCTAGGGCCGAAGGTGTCGGTCGTTGTGGACGGCTGCGGGCAACTCACCATGGATGCGGTCACGGCCGACCTGCGGCTTGCTGCAACGCGCACCGATGCGGGAGTTCGGTGGCGGGTGTCTGTCGCGGGTGACGGGAGGAATGCGAGGCCGCTGGCGTTTGCCGATCAAGGTGCGGCGCGCGATATTGCCGTTGCAGTTCTAAGGATGGTTGCAGAGAAAGGCCGCGAGGCCCACGCAAGGGATTTATCGGAGAGGCAATTAGTGTCCCTGGCGGGTTGGCTATGCTCGACGAGTTTGCGCGAGGCGCCCCCCTCTGTCCTGCCGGACATCTCCCCCTCAGGCGGGGAGATTGGCAGCTTCGACGCCGGCTTTTCCTTAACAGCACCGGAGATTGGCGAAACCATCGGTGACGGCGTAATCTCCCCCCTAGAGGGGGAGATGTCCGGCAGGACAGAGGGGGGCGCCTCGCGCAAACCTATCGGCCTTTTCCCCTTAGCCGGCCACGCCACCGCCCTCGGCATCGCCCTGCCCTACGGCAGCATGCCGGCCGACAAGATCATCGCCCTCGCGCAAGCCGCCATCGCCCTCGGCACAACCGAAATCCGCCTCGCCCCCGGTCGTGCCTTGCTGTTCCTCGGGCAACCAACCGCCGCCAACCCATCGCTCCAACACACCGCCGCCATCCTCGGCTTCGTCACCGCCCCCGCCGACCCGCGCACGCGCATTGCCGCTTGCCCGGGCATGCCGGCCTGCGCCTCCGGCCGCATCGCCACACGCGACATCGCCGAGACGATAGCCGCTGAAACAGCCGACATCCTCGACTTCACCCTTCACATTTCCGGCTGTGCCAAAGGCTGCGCCCACCCCGGTCCGGCAGCGCTGACGATCGTCGGCGGCGAAAATGGAGCCGGACTTGTCGTGAACGCGACGGCAAAGGCCCTTCCTGCCGGCTACAGGCCGGGCTATGACGCCGCGCGCGGCATCGGCCGCGTCGCGGCGATGATCCGCAGCACACGATATCAAGGTGAAACCGCCGCCGCTTGCCTGACAAGGCTCGGGCCGGCCGGTATCGCCGAGGCCTACCGACAGGCCCAAACTGAAAAACGGAAATGAGCATGGCCGCCTACGACTACATCCATGACGGCACGGCGATCTACGAGCGCTCCTTCGCCATCATCCGCGCCGAGGCCGATCTGTCGCGCTTCTCCGAAGCCGAGGCCGATGTCGCCATTCGCATGATCCATGCCTGCGGCCAGGTCGAAGCTTCAAATCATTTTGTGTTCTCCACCGATTTCGTTGCCGCCGCCCGCACCGCTTTGGCGGCCGGCGCGCCGATCTTCTGCGACGCGGAAATGGTCTCGCATGGCGTCACCCGCGCCAGGCTGCCGGCGGGCAACGAGGTGATCTGCACCTTGCGCGACCCGCGTACGCACGACATCGCCAGGGAGATCGGCAACACCCGCTCGGCCGCCGCCATCGACCTCTGGGGCGAGCGCATGGCCGGCTCTGTGGTTGCCATCGGCAATGCGCCGACCGCGCTATTCTATCTCCTGGAAAAACTGCGCGATGGCGCACCGAAGCCGGCGGCCATCATCGGCATGCCGGTCGGCTTCGTCGGTGCGGCCGAATCCAAGGATGCGCTGGCCGAGAATTCCTACGGCGTTCCCTACGCCATCGTGCGTGGCCGGCTTGGCGGCAGTGCCATGACCGCCGCCGCGCTCAATTCATTGGCGAGGCCTGGCCTGTGAACGCCTTTCTCAAAGGCCGCCTCGTTGGCGTCGGCACCGGTCCTGGCGACCCCGAACTGCTGACCCTAAAAGCCGCCCGCATCCTGGCCGAGGCCGATGTCGTGGCCTATTTCGCCAAGCGCGGCAACAACAGCAACGCCCGCGCCATCGTCGAAGCGCAGTTCCGGCCCGAAATGACGGAATTGCCGCTGCTCTATCCCGTCACAACCGAAATCGCCAGGGATCACGACGACTACCGCTCGCAGATCACGGCTTTCTACGAGGAGTCGGCCGAGAAGGTCGCCGAGCACCTCGAAGCCGGCAGAATGGTTGCGGTGCTGTCGGAGGGCGATCCGCTGTTCTACGGCTCTTACATGCATCTGCATGTGCGCCTCGCCCATCGTTTTCCGACCGAAGTCATCCCCGGCGTCACCGCCATGTCCGGCTGCTGGTCGCAGACCGGTATTCCGATCGTCCAGGGCGACGACGTGCTCACCGTGCTGCCGGGCACGATGAGCGAGTTCGAGCTGAGCCGCCGGCTCGCCGACACCGATGCCGCCGTGATCATGAAGGTCGGCCGCAACCTGCCCAAGATCAGGCGGGCGCTGGAGGCTACGGCCAAGCTGTCGCGCGCCGTCTATGTCGAGCGCGGCACCATGGCCGGCAGCGTCTCGATGAAGCTTGCCGACAAAAAGGACGACAAGGCACCCTACTTCGCCATCGTGCTGGTCGCCGGCTGGTCCGGTCGCCCCGGCGCCGTGGGAGCACAGGCATGAGTGGCCGTCTCACCGTCATCGGCCTTGGGCCCGGCAATGCCGATCAGGTCACCCCGGAGGCCAGCCGCGCTGTCGCCGAGGCGAAATTCTTTTACGGCTACAAACCCTATCTCGACCGGCTGGACCTGCGCCCGGACCAGACCCGCGTCGCTTCCGACAACCGCGAGGAACTCGCCCGCTCCAAGGACGCATTGAGCAAGGCCGCAGAGGGCCATGACGTCGCCGTGGTCTCCGGCGGCGATCCCGGCGTGTTCGCCATGGCGGCGGCCGTCTGCGAGGCGATCGAGGCCGGTCCGGTCGAATGGCGCGCGGTCGATGTCGCCGTGGTGCCCGGCATCACCGCCATGCTGGCGGTTGCCGCCCGCATCGGGGCGCCGCTCGGCCATGATTTCTGCGCCATCTCGCTCTCCGACAATCTAAAGCCATGGGAATTGATCGAACTGCGCCTGCTGGCGGCGGCCGGTGCCGGCTTCGTCATCGCGCTTTACAACCCGATCAGCAAGGCCCGCCCCTGGCAACTCGGCCGCGCCTTCGAGTGCCTGACCGCCATCCTGCCGGGCACCACGCCGGTAATCTTCGGCCGCGCCGCCGGTCGCCCGGACGAGCGTATCGAGGTCTACCTGCTGGCCGATGTCGAGGCTGAAAAGGCGGACATGGCGACCTGCATCATCATCGGCTCGCCGGAAACCAGGATTATCAAGCGCACGGAGAAGCCGGCGCTGGTCTACACGCCGCGCTCGTCCACGGGACGGACAAAATGATCGACCCCAAATCGATCGACAATGGCGGCCAGCGCTTCGACGGTTTCAGCCGAGGGCACGTCCGGCAGATCAGGCCTGCGGATCATGACCACCTCGATGCCAAGCGCCCGAGCCGAGGCGATCTTGCCAAAGGTCGCCTCGCCGCCGCTGTTCTTGGACACCACGACATCGATGCGGTGCCTTTCGAGCAGCGCGCGTTCCTCCGCGTCGCGAAACGGGCCACGGGCCAACAGATATTCGGCGTCGGGCACGGCCAGCTTCGGCTCGACCGGATCGACACTGCGAATGAGATAGTGGTGCTGGGGCGCTGCTTCGAAAGCCGCAACCTCTTGCCGGCCCAGTGCCAGAAAAACGCGGCGCGGCGCCGGTCCAAGCGCTTGCGCGGCATCGCCGACCGTACCGACCAACGTCCAGCGGTCGCCTTCGACAGGCTCCCAGCCGGGACGCCGCAGGGCAAGGATCGGCACGCCGGCCATGCGCGCGGCTTGTGCGGCATTGGCGGAGATTTGCGCCGCATAGGGATGCGTGGCGTCGATCAGCAGATCGGTGGCCGTTTCCGTGAGGTAAGCGGCCAGCCCGTCGGCGCCGCCAAAGCCTCCGCTTCGCACCGGCACGCCTTGCGCGACCGGGCTTTCGGTGCGGCCGGCCAGCGACAGCGTGACCGAGGCACGCGCCGCCAGTTTTCCGGCCAGTTGCCGCGCTTCGGTGGTGCCGCCGAGGATCAGGATACGGTGGGTCATTATGCCTGCTGAGCGTCAATCGCGAGCCGCCTGGCTGACAGTCGTCGGCATCGGCGAGGACGGTTTAGCGGGTCTCGGCGACGAGGCCAAGCAGCGGATTGCCCAGGCTGAGATCATCTTCGGCGGCAAGCGGCACCTCGCCCTTGTCGCTTCCTTCGCCAAGGGCGAGGCGCGCCCATGGCCGATTCCGTTCGATGCCGAAATGGCTGACGTGCTGGCGCTCGCCGGCAGGCGCGTCTGCGTGCTCGCCTCCGGCGATCCCTTCTTCCACGGCGTCGGCGCCACGCTCGCCCGCAAGGTCAAGGCGCAAGAGATGCACGTTATCCCCGCGCCTTCAGCCGTTTCACTGGCGGCCGCCCGGCTCGGCTGGGCGCTGCAGGATATCGAAACCGTCTCGCTGCACGGCCGGCCGCTCGACCTGATCCGGCCGCTGCTGCAGCCAGGCGCGCGCATCCTGGCGCTGACCTCGGATGCAGAGGCCCCCGCGGCGATTGCCCGCCTGCTCGCGGAACTCGACTTCGGCGCATCGCGGCTGACGATCCTGGAGGCGTTGGGTGGGCCAAGCGAGACCCAGCGCTCGGTCCGCGCCGATGCCTTCGACCTCGAAAACCTCAATCCGCTCAACGTGCTGGCGGTCGAAGTTGAATCCGGTCCGGACGCGCGCGTGCTGCCGCTCACATCAGGCCTTGCCGATCACCTGTTCGACCATGACGGCCAGATCACCAAGCGCGAAATCCGCGCGATCACCCTGTCGGCGCTGGCGCCGCGGCGCGGCGAGTTGCTGTGGGACATCGGCGCCGGCTCCGGTTCCATCGGCATAGAATGGATGCTGGCCCACCCTTCCATGCGCACTTTTGCCATCGAGGCCGATCCGGTGCGCGCTGCCCGTATTGGTCGCAACGCCGCTGCCTGTGGCGTTCCCGGCCTCGTCGTGGTCGAAGGCAGCGCGCCGAAGGCGCTTGCCAGACTGGACACGCCAGACGCGATCTTCATCGGCGGTGGCGGCAGCGATGCCGGTGTCTTGAACGCTGCCATCAAGGCCCTGCACACTGGCGGCCGTCTCGTCGCCAACGCGGTGACGCTGGAGATGGAAGCCCTGCTTCTTGCCCAGCATACGAAGCTCGGCGGCGATCTCACGCGTATAAACATCTCCCGGGCCTCGCCGGTCGGCTCGATGCAGGCCTGGCGGCCGGCTATGCCAGTGACGCAATGGAGCTGGATGAAGCCATGATGGTCGCAGGCATAGGCTGCCGAAAGGGCGTGGGCGTCGAAGAGGTGCTTGCGGCGATCGAAACGGCGCTGGAGGCGCATGGGTTGGCGATGACGGCGCTGTCGGCACTGGCGACTGCCGCGTTCAAGAAGGATGAAGAAGCGATCGCCGCCGCTGGCCGCACGCTGAGTCTTCCCGTCATCGTCGTCGACGACTCAGCACTTCAAGCTGCCTCGTCGGATACGCCCAGCCATTCCGATCTCTCGCAGGATGTTGCCGGCACACCATCGGTCTCCGAGGCGTCCGCCCTCGCCGTCGCCGGCACAGGCGCAAAACTGCTTGGCCCCCGCACGGTGCTCGGCCCGGTCACCTGTGCCATCGCCATCAGCGGAGATGCGCCATGACCGTTCATTTCATCGGCGCCGGTCCAGGTGCGGCCGACCTCATCACGCTGCGCGGCGCAAGGCTTTTGGCAAACTGCCCGGTTTGCCTGCATGCCGGCTCGATCGTCGCGCCCGAATTGCTGCAGCACTGCGCGCCGGGGACAAAGCTGGTCGACACCGCGCCGATGTCGCTCGACGAGATCGAGGCCGCCTATCTCGAGGCGCACAAATCAGGCCAGGATGTCGCCCGGCTGCATTCCGGTGACCTGTCGGTATGGAGCGCGGTCGCCGAGCAGATCCGCCGGCTGGAAAAGCACGGCATCCCTTATACGCTGACGCCGGGCGTCCCCTCCTTCGCCGCCGCCGCCGCAGCATTGCGCCGCGAGCTGACCATTCCCGAAGTGGCGCAAAGCCTGGTGCTGACCCGCATTTCCGGCCGCGCGTCAAAAATGCCGCCCGGCGAAACGCTGGCCGGCTTCGGCCGCACCGGCGCCACGCTCGCTATTCATCTTGCCATCCACGCCATCGATCGCGTCGTCGCCGAACTGACGCCGCACTATGGCGGCGATTGCCCGGTGGCGGTCGTCTTCCGCGCTTCCTGGCCGGACGAGCGCGTGCTGACCGGCACGCTGGCGACCATCGAGGCACAGCTCGCCGCCGATCCGATGGAGCGCACGGCGATCATCTTCGTCGGCCGCTCGCTGGCGGCGCGAGGTTTTGGCGAGAGTTCATTATACGACGCCCATTATCAGCGGCGTTTTCGCGGACGGGACGGATTGTGAGCGGCAGCACCAAAAACACCGGCGAAAACGCCACGCTCGAAAAAGCCTTGTCCCGGCTGAACTTCAAGCCGCGCCAACTGGAGCCGGGCCATGTCTGGCTTGCCGGCGCCGGCCCCGGCGACCCCGGCTGCCTGACGCTCGAAGTGCTGGCGGCTTTGGCCGAGGCGGATGCGCTGGTCTACGACGCACTGGTGTCCCCTGACATTGTCGCAGTTGCGGAGAATGCCGAGCTTTTCTTTGCAGGCAAGCGCGGCGGCAAACCGTCGATGAAACAGGACGACATCACCGCCCTGCTGGTCCGGCTCGCACGCGAAGGCCGCCGCGTCGTCAGGCTGAAGGGCGGCGATCCCTATATTTTCGGCCGTGGCGGCGAAGAAGCTCTGGCGCTGGCGCGGGAAAGTATCCCGTTCCGCGTCCTGCCCGGCCTGACCTCGGGCCTCAGTGCGCTGGCCGCGACCGGCATCCCCGCCACCATGCGCGGCATCAACAAGGCGGTGATCCTGGCCACCGGCCACGCCGCCGGCACCGATGACGATCTCGACTGGGCAGCGATCGCCCGCACCGGCCAGCCTGTCGTCGTCTATATGGGCATGGCCAATCTGCCCTTGATCGCCGCAGCACTGCTCGATGGCGGGCTGGCGCCGTCGACACCGGCCGCAGTGATCGTCGCCGCGACGACGCCGCAGGAGCGAACCGTCGTCGCCACGCTCGCCACCATTGCCGAGGAAGCGGCGGCCGCCGGTCTGGCCTCGCCGGCGCTGATCGTCGTTGGCGGCATCGTTGCCATGCGCGCGGCCCTGGCGGGGCAAGCATGACGGCCCGCGCCATCATCATCGGCGCGCCGCGCTCCGGCTCCGGCAAGACCAGCGTCACCATCGGCATCCTGCGGGCGCTGACCCGGCGCGGGCTGAAGGTGCGCGGCGCCAAATCCGGCCCCGACTATATCGACCCCGGCTTCCACACCGCCGCCACGGGCCTCTCCGGTGTCAATCTGGACAGCTGGGCGATGCCGCCATCGCTGCTCAACGCGCTTGCCGCGCAAGCCGCCGATGACACCGATTTCGTCATCCTGGAAAGCGCCATGGGCCTGTTCGACGGGATACCCGCGGCTCCCGGCCGAACCGGCTCGGCGGCCGACCTGGCGCGGCTCTATGGCCTGCCGGTGCTGCTGGTGCTCGACGTCTCCGGCCAGTCGACCACGGCGGCGGCTGTCGCCAAGGGTTTTGCCACCTATGATCCTGACGTGCGCATGGCCGGTGTCGCGCTCAATCGGCTGGGCAGCGAGCGGCACCGCAAGCTGTGCAGCGAGGCCATCGAGGCGATCGGCCTGCCGGTCGTCGGCGCCATCCTGCGCGATCCCACTCTGAACCTGCCCGAGCGGCATCTCGGCCTTGTCCAGGCTGGCGAATATGACGACCTGATGGCGCATCTCGACCGGCTGGCCGACATGGCGGAAAAGTCGCTCGATCTCGATGCGATCATGGCCCTGGCGACGCCCCTCACCCCCGCGCCCGGCGGTTTCGACGACGCGCTGGCGCCGCCCGGCCAACGCATCGCGCTGGCCGAGGATGCCGCCTTCACCTTCCTCTATCCGCATGTCGCCGCCTACTGGCGCAAGGCGGGTGCGGAAATCGTCCCGTTCTCGCCGCTCGTCGACGAAGCGCCCGACGGGACCTGCGACGTTTGCTGGCTGCCGGGCGGCTATCCCGAGCTTCACGCCGGCAAGCTCGCCGCCGCCGCGACTTTCCGCGCCGGCATGGCGCGTTTCGCCGCGACGAAGCCCATCCATGGCGAGTGCGGTGGCTTCATGGTGCTCGGCGAAGCTCTGGAGGACGCGTCGGGCGAAACGCATGCGATGCTCGGCCTGCTCGGCCACGCCACCAGCTTCGCCAGGCGCAAGATGAACCTCGGCTACCGCGAGGCGCGGCTGCGTGCCGATTGTCCGCTGGGTGCACAGGGCGCGCTGATCCGTGGCCACGAATTCCACTATGCGCAGATGACGGCCACCGGCAATGACGAGCCGCTGGCCGACCTTGCCGACGGCCAGGGCAATCCGATCGGCGCCTCGGGCTACCGGCGCGGCCATGTCAGCGGCACCTTCTTCCATGCGATTGCGAGGGGCTAGAGCATGAAATTCGGGAATCTGGCCCTCTCACCACGACAGGTCGTCGACGACATCGCGCTCTGCCTGGTCTTCTTCACCAGGCTGCCGCTGCCCGTCTTCGATTTTCGCGGCCGCAGCCTTGCCGCGGCGATCTGGGCCGCCCCCATCGCCGGTCTCGTCGTCGGCCTGATCGGCGCCATCGTTTTTGCCACGGCGGAACGGTTCGGCCTTGCCATGGGGCCGGCGGCCGCACTTGCCCTTGTGGCAACCCTGCTCACCACCGGCTGCCTGCATGAGGACGGCCTGTCCGACGTCGCCGACGGTTTTGGCGGCGGCAAATCGCGCGGCCGCAAACTTGAGATCATGCGCGACAGCCGCATCGGCGCCTATGGTGCGGCGGCGCTGGCTCTGTCGCTGCTGGTCCGCTGGAGCGCGCTGTCGGAGTTCGTCGATCCCACACAGGCCCTGTTTGCCCTCCTGGCCGCACACGCGGCCTCGCGCGGCCTGCTTGGCGCCTTCATGCATCTCTTGCCTCCAGCGCGCGTCGACGGCCTCTCGGTCGACGCCGGCACCGTCTCGCAGGAAACCGCCATGGCCGGCGCCTTGCTCGGCGCGATCCCGCTTCTCTTGCTCGGGCTGGGCGGCGCCGTCTTCGCGCTGATCCTGCTTGGCCTGCTGTTTGCCGCGTTCCGCGCCCTTTGCTTCAACCAGATCGAGGGCCAGACCGGCGACACGATCGGCGCCTTGCAGCAGGCAAGCGAGATCGCGGTGCTGCTCGTCGCTTCCGTAGCGCTTTCCTGATCCCTTTGGCCTGATCCCCATGGCCTGATTCCTTTTCGGAGACTTTGCCCCCATGCCCTTCAAATCCCTACGTGAATTGCGCGCCGCCTGCCTCGACCTGCCGTCTGGCAGCGATGCCGCGGCCAATGCGGTCGCACGCCGCCAGGACACGCTGACCAAGCCGCAAGGCAGCCTCGGCCGGCTCGAGACCATCGCCGCGTGGCTGGCGCGCTGGCAGGGCCGCGACATGCCGAAACTCGACCGCGTCAAGGTTTTCGTCTTCGCCGGCAACCACGGCGTCACCGCGCAAGGTGTGTCGGCCTATCCCTCGGAAGTCACCGTGCAGATGGTGGCGAATTTCGCTGGCGGCGGTGCCGCCATCAACCAGCTTGCCCGCATGGCCGGCGCCGAACTCGACGTCATCCCGCTCGATCTCGACCATCCGACCGGCGACTTCACCCAAGGTCCGGCAATGGACGAAGCGGCCTTTCTGGCGGCGGTCTCGGCCGGCTATGATGCGGTGACGAAGGATCTGGACCTTATCTGCTTCGGCGAAATGGGTATCGGCAACACGACGCCGGCAGCGGCCGTTTCAGCAGCCCTGTTCGGTGGCGGTGCGGAAAAATGGACCGGACGCGGCACCGGCGTCGACGACGCCGGCTTGAAGCGCAAGGTGGTCGCCATCGAAGCCGGCCTGAAGCGCCACGCCGCAGCCCTCGCCGATCCGCTTGCTATCGCTGCCGTGCTCGGCGGACGCGAACTGGCCGCCATCTTCGGCGCCACGCTGGCCGCCCGCCATCTCGGCATACCCGTGCTGCTCGACGGCTTCGTCTGCACCGCCGCCGCAGCCCCGCTGGCAAAGCTGCATCCAACCGGCCTCGCCCACACCATCGCAGCCCATGTCTCCGCTGAGTCAGGCCATCGCGGCCTGCTCGAAGCGCTCGGCCTGCCGCCGCTGCTCGATCTCGGCATGCGGCTCGGCGAAGGCTCCGGCGCCTGCCTCGCCGTCAACATCGTCCGCTCGGCGCTGGAGTGCCATGCCCGCATGGCGAGTTTTGCAGAGGCTGGCGTTTCGGAGAAGTAATTATTCATTCCCCGTATCGGCCGACAAAGATGCCGTTGTCACGACAAAGGAGGCATCTTACCGTAACGGCGATTCTCAAATAGATTTTTGTGGATGAAGAAATTTCATCCTGCCGCAGCTGCGGTGTTATCGCCGGGGCGGTCGCTGTTGTGTTCCGTCACAGCAGCTATTCAAGTCATGGCCCGATCGACACCGGCATTTTCGTTGTCTTCCTGGTCTTCTTCTGGTGGCCCATCAGCGATTTCTCCGGGGGAAAAGACGGAATTGGCGCCAGCGATGCTGCAGCCGGGGAAAAGAGCCTTGCTTTTCGATTCGGCCGGTTTCTGACCCGCATTTTCCAACGCGGCTGAATCGCCACAAGATCCGGATAGCGCGGTTAAAGAATCACAGTCAGACAGCCTTGCCCGAGATGCGCCAAACGCGTCTCGCTTTCAGGGTCTTTCCACCAACTCTTCTAGGAATTTGGTGGGTGCGCACAGGATTGAACTGTGGACCCGCTGATTAAGAGTCAGCTGCTCTACCAACTGAGCTACGCACCCACTCGGCCGGCAAAAACCGGCGTTGGCGGGCATATAGCCGCCACCATCGGTCCTGTCCAGCCCTGCCGGAATCATTTCCCGACAAATCGACCGAGCATGCGTTCGATCAGACGAAAAGCCTGCCTTCCGCCACCTTGATTGCGTTGCCGCCGATGCGCGCCGAGGCCAGTTTTCCGCCTTGCACGGTCAGTTCGAGGCGGATGCGCGATGGCCGGCCCATCTCCAGCCCCTGCTCGATCCACAGCTGTGAAATGCCATCGGTCGGCGCGTCGAAATGCATGATGGCGCCGGCAAAGGCGGCTGCCGCCGAGCCGGTCGCCGGATCCTCATAGGAAGGCGTGCCAGGCACGATCATGCGCACATGGAAGGCGCTTTCGTGGTTCACCGTCTCGCGGCAGTAGACATAGGGGCTGGCGAAGGCCCATTCGCTCTTGCGCGGCGCCAGTTCCGACCAGGCCTGGTTGTCCAGCCGGATGCGACCCGCCGCCTCGAGATTGGCAACCGGGATGGTGACATAGGGCACGCCCGCCGACCAGAATGCGACGCGGTGATTCTCGAAGCCGATCTCATGCGGCGTCAACCCAAGCGCGGCACCGATCGCCTCCGGATCGGCATCGAGCTTCAGCGGCTCCGGCAGCTTCGCCAGATCGAACTCGGCAAAAGTGTTGCCGTCATGCTTGCTGACGGCGCACCGCACCGGACCGATGTTTTCCTCCAGCACGAAGATGCCGGCGCCGCCCTCCTCCGCAAGTTCGGCCAGCGCGATCGCGGCGCCGACCGTCGGATGGCCGGCGAACGGCATTTCATAGTCGGGCGTGAAGATGCGGATGCGGTTTTTGTGCTTGGGATTGTCCGGCGGCAGGACGAACACCGATTCGGACAGGTTGAATTCGCGCGCGATGGCCTGCATCGCGGCCGTGTCCAATCCCTTGCTGTCCAGCACGACGGCCAAAGGATTGCCGGCCAGTCGCTCGGTCGTAAACACATCGTAAAGCAAGTAATTCCGGGTTTTCATTCCTGCCTCAATCCCAACATGGGCGAAATTTAATTTGATATTTGAACCGGTAAGCCTGATCTGTGCACAGATAGGGACATTGCGCATTATAGGGGTCCAGCGTGGACCAGATTGTCAATCTGCCAAAGACGGAATCGGATTCCGCCATCGAGACGGCGCTTGGGCTCGACCAGACAGGCCGGCGCAGATCGCGCCGTCGTGGGTGGCTCTATGCGTTGCTGGCGCTGATCGTGCTCGTCGCCGGGCTTGGCGTCTATCAATGGTATGCCGGCTCGCCGGCCAGGATTGACTACACCACCGTGCCTGCCGCCAAGGCCGACCTCACCGTCGCGGTGTCGGCGACCGGCACGCTGCAGCCACTCACCCAGGTCGATATTTCAAGCGAACTGTCCGGCATCATCCGCTCGGTCTCGGCCGAGGAGAACCAGCAGGTCAAGAAGGGTGACGTGCTGGCGACACTCGACACGGTGAAACTCGAAGTCCAGATCGAGCGTGCCGAAGCTTCGGCCAAGGCCGCCGCCGCCAATGTCGAGGACGCCACGGTTACGCTGGCGGAAAACGAGAAGGCGCTGGTGCGCGCCGCCGAACTGACCAGGCGCGGCATGGCGACCGACCAGTCGCTTGAAGCGGCAACCGCCACGCGCGACCGTTCCAAGGCAGCTCTCGACAGTGCGCAGGCCAACCTCGCCATCGCCCAGGCCGACCTCAAGGCGCAGCAGACCGACCTTGCCAAGAGCACCATCTATGCGCCGATCGACGGCATCGTTTTGACGCGCTCGGTCGATCCCGGCCAGACGGTCGCCTCCTCGCTGCAGGCGCCGGTGCTGTTCATCATCGCCGCCGATCTCAGGAACATGGAACTGGTGGCGGCGGTCGACGAGGCCGACATCGGTGCGGTCAAATCCGGCCAGCATGCCCGCTTCACCGTCGATGCCTTCCCCGAGCGGCCGTTCGATGCCGAGATCCGCGACATCTCCTATGCCTCGGTCACCACCGACGGCGTCGTCACCTACAATGCGCGGCTCGAGGTCGACAACAACGAGCTGCTGCTGCGGCCCGGCATGACCGCCACCGTTTCGGTCGTCACCAAGCAGGCCAAGGACGTGCTCACCGTGCCGGCCACCGCGTTCCGCTTTCGTCCTGCCCAGCAGGCCGCACGCGGCTGGAGCCTCAGCGACCTGTTCACCGGCCGCATGGGCCGCCCCGGCGGCAACCGCCAGCGCCAGGCCGCGACAGCGCCCACCGACGGCTCGCGCACGCTCTACGTGCTGGAGAACGGGCGTCCGCACCCGGTCAACGTCAAGATCGGCTCCACCGACGGCGAACTGACCGAGATCATTTCGGGCCTCGACGAAGGCGCACAGGTCATCACCGCGTCGCAGCAGCGGAGCTGATGCCGTGGCCGCCGGTGCTGCCCTCATCACCTTCGACAAGGTCTGGAAGAGCTATGGCCAGGGCGAGGCCAAGGTGCATGCGCTGGCCGGCGTCGATCTTGCCATCCGGCGTGGCGAATTCGTCGCCATCATGGGGCCGTCCGGTTCCGGCAAGTCGACGGCGATGAACATCATCGGCTGCCTCGACACGCCGACGGCCGGAACCTATTCCTTCATGGGCATCGACGCCGGCCGCCTCGACCGCAACCGCCGCGCCATGCTGCGCAACCTCTATGTCGGCTTCGTCTTCCAGGGTTACAATCTGCTGGCCCGCACCACGGCGGCCGAAAATGTCGAACTGCCGCTGATCTATCGCGGCGTGGCCGCCCGCGAGCGCCGCGACCTTGCCATGCAGGCCCTGGCGGAGGTCGGCCTTGTCGGCCGCGAGCACCACACGCCGGCCGAACTGTCCGGCGGCCAGCAGCAGCGCGTGGCGATCGCGCGCGCCATCGTCACGCGCCCGACGCTGCTCGTCGCCGACGAGCCGACCGGCAACCTCGACACCGCCCGCACGCACGAGATCATGGAGTTGCTGACGCGGCTCAACAAGGAGCTTGGCCTAACCATCGCCATGGTCACCCACGAGGCCGACGTCGCCGACTATGCCGAACGCACCATCCGCTTCCTCGACGGCCACGTCGCCTCCGATTCCAGGAAGCTGGAGATCGCACAACCATGATCTGGGAAACCGTCCGCCTGTCGCTGCGCTCGATCCGCCGCAACGTGCTGCGCTCGTTCCTGACCTTGCTCGGCATCGTCATCGGCGTTGCCGCCGTCATTGCCATGCTCACCATCGGCTCGGGCACCACGCAGAAGGTCAAGGCCGACATCTCCAAGCTCGGCAGCAATCTGCTGGTCGTCCGCTCCGGTCGCCCGGCCGGTCCCGGTGGCCCGGGCGGGCTCGACCAGGCGGTGCGTCCGCTGGCCGAAAAGGAGCTGGCGGCGCTGGTTGCGCATCTGACTGGCGCCCGCGCCATTTCGCCGGCTTCGCAAAAGCAGGTCCGGGTCATCTTCGGCACCGAGAGCCTGACCTCGGGCGTCACCGGCACCGACAGCGCCTATCTCGATGCGCGCGACTGGAAACTGGTGTCGGGCCGCCCGTTCAGCGATTCCGAAACCCGCTCGGGCACCGGCGTGTGCCTGATCGGCGAGACGGTGCGCCAACAATTCTTCGGCGCTGGCGATCCCGAGGGCGAGATCATCCGCGTCAACCGCACCTCCTGCAAGATCATCGGCCTGCTCGAGCCCAAGGGCTATACCGGCTTCGGTCAGGATCAGGACAATGTCGTGCTGATGCCGCTGCACGCCTACCAGCGCCGCATCGCCGGCAACCGCGACATCGACAACATCTACATCGCCGCCGATGACCGCACGCCGACCAGCGAGCTGCAGCCGCGCGTCGAGGACATTCTGCGCGACGCCAGACGCATCACGCCCGATCGTGAAAGCGATTTCGCCATCCGCGACATGACCCAGATCGCCGACGCCATGGCCAGCGCCACCACCACCATGACCGGCATGCTGGGCGCCGTCGCCGGCGTCAGCCTGCTGGTCGGCGGCATCGGCATCATGAACATCATGCTGGTGTCGGTCACCGAACGCACCCGCGAGATCGGCATCAGGCTCGCCATCGGCGCGCATGAAAAGCACATCCTGATCCAGTTCCTGGTCGAGGCCACGGTGCTGTCGCTGCTCGGCGGCATCATCGGCATCCTGATCGGGCTGGCGCTGGCCGGCCTCGCCGCGGTGACGCTGACCATCCCGTTCGCGCCGAGCCCGGCGGTGATCCTGCTCGCCGTCGGCTTTTCCGCGCTCATCGGCATGGTGTTCGGCTTCTTCCCGGCGCTGCGCGGCGCCAGGCTCGATCCGATCGACGCGCTTAGGCACGAATAGGGCAACCCGGCCGGAACGCGGCCAGCGCTCAGACCGGTTTTGCACAGCCTTAGACGTTTCCACCCTACCCGCCACTGTCGCCGCGCCGTTCATGATGCTAGGGCAATTCACCCTTGGGTGGAGGAATAGCCGATGAGCAAGAAGGCACGACTGATCCTGACGATGGTCGTCATCGAGGCCTTCCTTGCAGGCATCTGGTGGTATCTCGCCCGCTTCGGCATGGCCAATCCCGATCGCGTCACAGCCGATTTTCAGGCAGTCGTCGGCCAGACCATGGGAATGGCGATGGGCGGTTTGCTGGGCATCGGCTTCATCCTGTTCCTCGTCGCCGCCCGCAACGATCGCAACGCGGCACAGAACAAGACGCGCCCTTAACTCCCGTTTGCGAAATGCCACTCGATCAGCGGCTTCATGTGCGGTGACAGGCCGACCGGCAGGTCGGCGGCATGGCGGATGATCACTGGCCCGTCGATCTCCGGCTCGGTTTCGGTGGCGACGAAGGCTGAGATGCGCTGGGCGATCTCGTCTGCGGGCGCCGCCGCGTGGTAGCGGCGGAAGATCACCGTGCCGCTGTTGGTCGACATGGCGTGGTAGCGCTTGCCGCGATGAGCCCCTGACAGGTCGAGGCCGGTTTCCTCGCGCACTTCGCGGATCATGTTGAAATCGACATCGACCAGGCCATCGCGAAAATCGACCGGCTCGAATGAGCCGGCGGCAAAATAGACGCGGCCGGCGTTGACCGTGTGCGGACCCATGCGGATCGCCACCAGCGCATTGTCGGCAGCCACCAGCATGGCATGGGCATAGGCATGCTCGGCGCCCGAATTCTCGCGCCGCTTCCGCCACAGCATGAAAGTCGAATAGTTGACCGCATGGCAGCGGCCGGCGAGACGGTTGTCGCGGTAGGCAAGCTGCGACAGCAGCACCACCATGCCGTCGAACAGCGCCGGATTGGCAGCGATTTCGTGCTGCCAGTTCTCGGCGATCGCCTCTGCATTGTCCCTTGCGAACGGGTGCGGACCGGGATCGAGCCGGACGTCGATGGCGTCGACCGGCAGGATGACGTTGCGTGGCAGGTCGAAACTCATGCGTCAGGTCATGTCCAGCGTGATCGCCACCGGGCAATGGTCCGACGCCTTCGGCCGGTCCCAGCCGGCACGCGGAAACCGCTCCACTTCCTGCCCCGGCGGAAAGATGGTGCGCCAGGGCTGGCCGTTGCGGATGATGTCGGGAACAGCCGTCGCGTTGCTGGCGGCGAGCCCCTTCGACAGCAGGATGTAGTCGAGCTGGCACAGATGCCGCTCTTCCGGTCCGCGCGTGTGGTAGAAACTCCAGCGGTTCATCTCCGGCCGCCGCTCGACGACGTTTTCGCAGAAGCCGCCGGCCGTCAGCACGTTGATGCAGGACAGGGCTTCGTCGACGACCTCGAAGCGATAGCCGTCGATCGCATCGCCGGCCACCTTCACACGCTGGCGGTAATCGTTCATATCGCCGCAGATTGCCCAGCGTTTGTCGGCGGCATAGTCCTTGCCGAAGCGCTCCTCGATGATGCGCCGCACGGCCTGCGCCTCCGCGATGCGCACCGGCATCGTCGCCTCGCGCCCGTCGAGCCCGTTGCGCGGCGAACCCATCGACTTGAAATGCACGAGATAGAGCGTCAGCGGCACGCCGCCCACGGTGACGTCGATCTCCAGGCAGTCGCGCCGGAAAATGCGCTCATTGGCCTGATTGCCCAGTGCCTCGAGTTCCGGCGTGTGCAGCCCGAACTGCTCGTAGGTGACATAGGCGTGGCTGGTCATGCGCACGAATTCGATCGGCTGGCCCTGGGCGGTCTCATTGCGCATCATCACGGCAACGTCGATGCCCCGTGAATCATTGCCCGATGTGGTGTATTTCTGCCGGTAGCCCTGCCCCACCATCTTGAACAGATAGCCATATTCGAAGGCCTTCAGCGCCTCGATGTTGTCGACCTCCTGCATGCAGATGATGTCGGCCCGGGTGGCAGCGATTGCCAGCGCCGTCAGCTGGCGCGTGTCGTCGGATTGGGCGATGGCGCGGGCCTGCTCCAGCATCCTGTATTCCGCCTCGCTCTGGATATCGAACAGCGCCAGCGTTCGATCCTCGTTGAGCTGGTTGCGATAGCCGGAATAATCGAACCTGTTCATCAGGTTCTCGACATTGAAGGTGGCAAGGCGCAGCGACATGCCATGACCTTTGCCCGCAAGTGCTTCGGAAAACAAGCGCGCAGGACCACCATCTGAGATCGATTGGTCCTGGGTGCGTTCGCGTCATGGTTGACGGAACCTTTCCGTTCATCCGCCGTTCAGATGCAAACATCCATTGTTGCCCCATTCCTCGGGTGGGCGTGGGGCCTGTAACTCTTGGAGAGTGCAATGAATTCGCTCTTTTCTTCCACGGTCAAATCGGGGCTGATAGCCCTGGGTATCCTCTCCGGCGTCACGGCGCCGTCCGCCGCCGGCCCGATCATGCAGCCGGACCTGTCGATTCCCACCAGCACCGCGGCGCCGAATATCACGCCGGTCCGCGACAGCTGGGCGGGCGGCAACAACAACCGTCAGTTCAACAACGACAATTGGAGATGGCGCCGGTCGGGCAATTGGGACGGCGGCCGTCGGCACTGGCACGGCGGCGGCGGTCACTGGAATGGTGGAGACAACTGGCGTTGGCGCCATGGTCGCCATCACTATCGCGGCGGCCGTTACTACGATGATGGCGCGAGTGCCGCGATCCTGGGCCTTGGCCTGGGGCTTGGCCTCGGCAGCATGTACAACAACTACGACTACTATGACCGGCCGGCGCCGCGCCGCTACTACCGCGCGGGACGGCTTTCGAGCGCCCATGTCCAATGGTGCTACAACCGCTACCGGTCGTACCGGGCCTATGACAACACGTTCCAGCCCTACAACGGCCCGCGCCAGCAGTGCTACTCACCCTATTGATGGGCTGGCCCTGTAGCTGAGCTGACCGACAGAATGAAAAAACGGCGCCACGTGGCGCCGTTTCTTGTTCATGGAAGCTGCTATTTTCGAGCGCTTGTGGATTTCGCTCAGTTCTTCGCCTTGTCGACCAGCTTGTTTTTGGAAATCCACGGCATCATCGCGCGCAGCTTGGCGCCGACTTCCTCGATCTGGTGGCTGTCATTGTTGCGGCGGATGCCCTTGAAGCGGGACATGCCGGCGCGGTACTCCTGCATCCACTCCGAGGTGAATTTGCCGGTCTGGATGTCCTTCAGCACGCGCTTCATCTCGGCCTTGGTCTCGGCGGTGATGATGCGCGGACCCGAGACATATTCGCCCCATTCGGCGGTGTTCGAAATCGAGTAGTTCATGTTGGCGATGCCGCCTTCATAGATCAGGTCGACGATCAGCTTGACCTCGTGGAGGCACTCGAAATAGGCCATCTCAGGCGCGTAGCCGGCTTCCACCAGCGTCTCGAAGCCGGCCCGGATCAGCTCGACCAGGCCGCCGCACAGCACGACCTGCTCGCCGAACAGATCGGTCTCGCATTCCTCGCGGAAATTGGTCTCGATGATACCCGAACGGCCGCCGCCGACGCCGCAGGCGTAGGACAGTGCCAGGTCGAGCGCATTGCCCGAGGCATCCTGGTTGACGGCGACCAGGCACGGCACGCCGCCGCCCTTCTGGTATTCGCCGCGCACCGTGTGGCCGGGACCCTTCGGCGCGATCATGACGACGTCGACCGTCGACTTCGGCTCGATCAGGCCGAAATGCACGTTGAGGCCGTGCGCGAAGGCGATCGCGGCACCATCGCGGATGTTCGGCGCGATCTCGTTCTTGTAGATGTCGGCCTGCAGTTCGTCCGGCGTTGCCATCATCATCAGGTCGGCCCATTTGGCCGCGTCCGCCACGCTCATCACCTTGAGACCGTCGGCCTCGACCTTCTTGGCGGTTGCCGAGCCGGCCTTGAGGCCGATGGCGATCTCCTTGGCGCCGGAATCCTTGAGGTTGAGCGCATGCGCCCTGCCCTGGCTGCCATAGCCGATGATGGCGACCTTCTTGCCCTTGATCAGATTGAGATCGGCATCACGATCGTAATAGACACGCATTTTGTCTTCCTTCCCGTTTATAAATCAGAGCATGATGCCGAAAAGTGTGAAGCGGTTTTCGGACGACATCATGCTCTATCTTCTTGATTTAGAGACGGATTCAGATTTCAGGTCGACTTGACCTGAAATCATCCGGCTCTAGGGCCTTGCGGCCGGTTTTTGCTCCATGAAGAGCGAGAAACTGCTGCGTCGCCCGCGCGGCATCGCCGCCGATCGCCGCCTCAGTCAATTCCAGCCGGTCGCCGAGCAGCAGACGGATCTGCACATCGCGGGCGACCAGCCCGAAAAAGGTGCGGAACGCCGTCTCGGCATCCGCGAAATCCAAAAGCCCGGTCCGTCGGCCGGCCTCGAGCACCGGCTTCAGCCGTTTGGCCAGCGCGAAGCGGCCGTTCTCCAGCACCACGGCGCCGAGATTGTCCTTGCCGGAGCCCGCATGGCTGACCGCCACCCGATTGAGCGCGATCGACGTGTCGCTGGAAATCACCTTGAGCCAATCCGAGGCGAAGCGCTCGAGGCTCGCGGTCAGCGAGGCAAGATCGAGCCCCTTGCGGTCGACCGGTGCCACCCGCACTTTAGAGGCCTGCCATTGCACCGTCGCCGTCAGCAGCCCGTCGCGGTCGCCGAACCATTTGTAGAGCGTTTCCTTGGAACAGCTGGCGCGGCGCGCCACGGCGGTCATGGTAAGCTGGTCGCCCTCTTCGACCAGCAGCCGCAACGCCGCGTCGAGCACGGCCTTCTGCCGCTCTGTCAGCGCTTCGCTGGTGTCGATGTCAGGCACGATGTGCAACACGCTCTTCTCTCGAAAGTCGGCATTCCCGATAAGCCGTACCGTACGTTACGGTTCGGCATATTGCGCGATCCGAGGCTGTGCGCAAGAGGACGAGAGCAAAATATCTGCAAAATGGACAGGCGCTGGCGCGACAGGCTCGCTTAATCGCTGGCTGGCGGATGGCGCAACCGTCCAAGCAGTGCCGAGACCATGGTCAGCTCATCCGCCGACAGTTTGGCGCCAACCAGTTCGGCGATCGAGCGTCCGTAGACAGCCCACATCTGGCGGCGTGTCTCTCGCCCCTTGGCCGCGATGCGGATGGTCTGGCCACGGCCGTCGTCGGCCACCGGCAGTTTCTCGACGAGCCCATCGGCCTCGAGCCGGGCCAGCAGGCGCGAAATGTTGTATTGCGCGAACAGCGTGTGCTCGATGAGCTGGAACGGCCGCAGCCCGCCCTCGCCTGCCTCGGCGAGTTCATGCAGCACGTCGTACCAGGCAAGTGGGGGCAGACCGGCGGCCTTCAACGCCTCTTCGGCGCTCTCCATCAACTGGCGCGGTACGCGCATCAGGCGAGCCCAGGCCTTGATGGCTTCGGGCGAAGGCGCGGCTTTCTCGGTCATGGCGCACCTTAGACGATAGATGCAATTGCATCAAGCTTGACGATCAATGCATATGCATCTACATAGATGCAATTGCATTAATCAGGGAAAGCCAATCCGATGAAACACGAAATCTGCAAACGCGCCGACAAGCTCATTCTCGTCAGCCATCATCTCTGCCCCTATGTGCAGCGCGCCGCGATTTCGCTCACCGAAAAGGGCGTGCCGTTCGAACGCGTCGATATCGACCTCGCCAACAAGCCGGACTGGTTCAAGGCGATCTCGCCGCTCGGCAAGGTGCCGCTGCTGCGCGTGCAGCGAAATGGCGAGGAAACGGTGATCTTCGAATCGGCCGTCATCCTGGAATTCCTCGAAGAGACGCAGGCCAATCCCCTCCACCCGGCCGATCCCTATGCCCGCGCCCGGCATCGCGCCTGGATCGAGTTCGGTTCGGCAACCCTCAATGCCATCAGTCGGTTCTATTCAACATCGACCGAGGCCGGCTTCCTTGACGAATCCAGCGCGCTGTCCGCCATGCTCGACCGTCTCGAAGCCGAGCTGGCGGACGAGCCTGGCGGCCCCTGGTTCGCCAGCAAGCACTTTTCGCTGGTCGACGCCGTTTACGGTCCGGTCTTCCGCTATCTCGATGTCTTCGACCGGATCGGTGATTTCGGCATTCTTGACCGAAAGCCCCTCGTCCGCGCATGGCGCCGGGCGTTGAGTGAACGCCCGTCGATCAGGCAAGCCGTGGCGCCGGACTACCCGCAGCGCCTGCATACCTTCCTGCGAGCGAAGGGATCGTACCTTTCGAGCCTCATTGGCCAAAACGATCCGGCCACCGCGCTTCGACCAGTCCTATCCGCTTGAACGGATCGATTACGGTGCCGGCCACCATCGAGGCGAGAAACTGCGGCGCCGGCGGGATTTTTGCCACCGTCGCCACCAGCCTGTCGCGGATGAAGGGCAGCGCCACCGAATCCGACTGGTAGAACGGCGTGAACGCCAGCGACAGCGCCTGGAAGATGCGGACATGCCAGCGCCGCGCCCTCGCATAGGCTTCAAGTGCCGCTTCGACACTGTCCGTCCGCGCCAGCGCATGGCTGAGCGCCGCGGCGTCGAGCAGCGCCATATTGGCCCCTTGCCCGAGCTGCGGGCTGGTCGAGTGCGCCGCGTCGCCGATGATGGCCAGCCGCCGCCCAACCGGCCGCTTCATCGTGTGGTGGCCATAGCGCGCCAGCGAGAGCTGGTCGAAACTGTCGATCTGGCTGACATACGCCTCGCTCTGCGGCCACAGCCGGATCACCCTCTCCTTCCAGGCATCCAGGCCCCGGACGCGCACCTCATCGGCGTCCGACGGCTTCAGGCTCCAGAAGAATGCCGCCATCTTTTCAGCACCCGGCTGCGGCCGGCCGATCGGCAGCACGCCGATCATCACGCTCGCTCTGTCGTAGCGTTGCAGCAGCGCGCGCTCATCGAAACCGTCGCCGCGCCAGCCAAGCGAGGCCCAGAACGCGCCATAGGTGAGTGGTCTTGGCTCGCCTGGAGCGCTTGCGCGGCACAGTTTCGAGCGCGAACCGCTGGCGTCGATGACGAGGTCGAACGGCCCCGCCCTTCGTCCGTTGCCGCAGATCAGCGTCGTCCGTTCACCCGTCTCCAAGGCCTCGATCTCGACGCCGGTTTCGATGGCGATCGCTTCGCGTTGGGCGGCGCGGAAGAGCACGCCAAACAAGGCCGCCCGGTGCACCGCCAGCCCGAAGCGGCCACCGCGCTGCGCATCGTAGCGGACATCGAGCACGGTACGGCCTGTGGTGGCATCGGCGCCATGCAGGCGGTCGATGCGGCTGCCCAGCGCCAGCATGTCGTCGAGCAGGCCAAGATCGGCCAGCACCGTCAGCCCTGTCGGCTGCAGGATCAGCCCGGAGCCGACCGGCTTCGGCTCATCGAAGCGTTCAAAGACCGTGACCCGATGCCCGGCGCGCTTGAGATAGAGCGCCATGGCCAGTCCCGCCGGCCCGGCGCCTGCTATTGCGATGTCGTAGGAAATGCCAATGCCCCCAAAGCCGAACTGGCCGGGACAATCCTTCAGCAGCCCGGCGAAATCAAGCCGCACCCTGGGGCTTTAGCGGTCGTTCAAGCCTGGGCCTTGGCGGCCGTTCAAGCCTGGGACGCATCAAAATCGGCGCGCGCTGCGCGCACCGCATCATGGTTGAGTTCGGCCCACAGAATCAATTGATGAAAGGCGCCGAACATAGAGCGCCCGAGATCGGTCAAGCTGTATTCGACGCTTGGTGGTTTGGTCGGGAACACCTCACGATGCACATAGCCATCGCGCTGAAGATCGTACAGCGTCTGCGTCAGCATGCGTTGCGAAATGTCGGGCACAAGGCGCCGCAACTCGCCGAAGCGATAGGGTTTTTCAGCCAGCGCCATCATCAACAGCGATCTCCATTTGCCGCTCACCCCTTGAATGACCTCGCGAACCGGACAATTGGCAATATTGCCGCCGCCCGAGATGGCCTTGTAGACCTCCAACTTCGATTTCAGATTGATGACCTTGCCGTCCATGGCTGGTTCCCTGCGTGTGCCTACCTCCCGAAAAACTGCCTTCTTTACGGCACCAGGTCAATTCCTATTTTAGTGCTGGTCTCTTTTTGAGACTGCCACTCGAACCGCCTTAGCGGCGCAATGTCAGGACCTTCCATGACCGAAACCCTTCTCGTCACCGGCGCTTCCGGCCAGCTCGGCCGCGGCGTCATCCAATATCTCCTCGACAAGCACAAAGTTCCACCGGCAAACATCATCGCCGCCACACGCAATCCGGAAAGCGTGGCCGATCTGGCGCTGCGCGGCGTCGTTGTCAGGGCCGCCGACTTCAACGACGCGGCGTCGCTGGAAACCGCATTCAAAGGCGCCGACAAGGTGCTGATCATTTCGACCGGCGATCTCGATCTCAAAAGCGGCAGGCGCCTGAAGCAGCACGAAAATGCCGTCGCCGCGGCCAAAAATGCCGGCATTTCGCATCTGCTCTACACCTCGATGCCCAATCCGGAGCCGGTATCGCCGGTCCTGTTTGCAGATGACCACTACAGCACCGAGCAGGCGATCAAGGCGAGCGGCATCCCCTACACGATCTTCCGCAACGGCTGGTACCAGGAGAACCTGTTCATGGCCCTGCCGCACGCGATCGCCTCGGGAAAATGGTACACGTCGGCCGGCGACGGGCGCATTGCCCACGGTGCGCGCGACGACATGGCAGCGGCGATCGCCGCCAGCCTCGCTGGCGCTTCAAACGAAAGCAAGACCTACACCTTGACCGGTCCGCACGCCTACACCACGGCAGAGATTGCCGCCCTGGTAAGCGAGGTCACCGGCAAGTCGCTCGATGTCGTGCAGGTTCCGGATGAAGCGCTCACCGAAGGGGTAAAGGCATCAGGCGTTCCCGAGGATTTTGCTGAAGTCATCGTGTCCTTCGACGTCAACACGCGCTCCGGCCGCATCGCCATGGTGACGGACTCGGTCGAGACGCTTTCCGGCCGCAAGCCAAGAACGCTGAAGCAGTTCCTCGAGGCGAACAAGGCCGCGCTGGCCGGTTGAAGCGGAGTGACATGGACTGTGCCGCAAGACACAGCTCATTCGCCAGGACATGTCGAGATTCAGGTCAGGCTGGACCGAGAATGTGGGTTCCGAGAACCGGAACGGAGCGGACACTTGGTCCGTGAGTACCGGAAGCGCAGGAACCTGCCGTTCGCAGGCCGGCCTCACCTGAATATCGGCATGTCCTAGATGGCCACCTGAGTGCCGATCTCCACCACGCGCCCGGTCGGGATCTGGAAATACTCCGTCGCGTCGGCCGCAGTGCGCGCCAGGCCGATGAACAGCCGGTCCTGCCACACCGGCATGCCGGAATTGGGCGAGGCCTTGAGCGAACGCCGCGACAGGAAGAACGAAGTCGTCATGATGTCGAACTTCCAGCCCTGCTTGCGGCAGATCGCCAGCGCGCGCGGGATGTTGGGCTGTTCCATGTAGCCGAAGGTCAGCGTTACCCGCATGAACAGCTCGTTGACCGTCTCCATCTTGACCCGGTCGCTGTCGGGCACCACCGGCTGCGGCGCGGTCACCACCGAAAGGATGACGTTCTGCTCATGCAGCACCTTGTAGTGCTTCAGGCTGTGCATCAGCGCGGTTGGCGCGCTGAGCGGATCGCTGGTCAGGAACACGGCGGTGCCGGAGACCAGCTGCGGCTTCTTCTTCAACAAATTGCCGGCAAGGAAATCGAGCGGGATCTCGTTGCGCCGGGTCTTGTCGAACAGATAGCGGCTGCCGCGCACCCAGGTCCACATGGCCAGCACGACGGTGAAGGCCACGGCCAGCGAGGCCCAGCCGCCCTCGAACACCTTGACGATGTTGGAGGCAAAGAAGCCGATATCGATGAAGCCGAACAGCGCCGTCAGCGAGACCGCCAGCCACAGCTTCCATTTCCAGATCCGCGTCATGACCACAAACAACAGCACCGTGGTCACCAGCATGTTGCCGGTCACCGAGATGCCGTAGGCCGATGCCAGCCTGCTGGACTCGCCGAAGCCCACCACCAGCATCATCACCACCAGCGCCAGCAGCAGGTTGACGCGCGGCATGTAGATCTGGCCGGACTGTTTCTCCGACGTATGCAGAATTTCCAGGCGCGGCAGCATGTTGAGCTGCACCGCCTGCCTGGTCAACGAGAAGGCGCCCGAGATCACCGCCTGGCTGGCGATGACCGTGGCGGCGGTCGCCAGCACGACCATCGGGATCAGCGTCCAGCCTTCATTCATTTCGAAGAACGGATGGCCGACGACGCCGTTCTTGGCCAGCACGAAAGCGCCCTGCCCGGCATAATTGAGCAGCAGGCACGGAAACACGACCCACAGCCAGGCGAGCACGATCGGCTTGCGGCCGAAATGGCCAAGATCGGCATAGAGCGCTTCGGCGCCGGTGACGGCGAGGAAGATGGCGCCGATGGTGACGAAGGCGACGTCGGGCGAATTGATCAGGAAGGCGACGATGTAGTGCGGGCTGATCGCCCACAGGATTTCCGGATCGGCGACTATGTGATTGAGACCGGAAAGGCCGATCGCCAGGAACCATACCGCGGTCACGGGACCGAAGACCAATCCCACGCCGCCCGTGCCGAAACGTTGCACCGCGAACACCATGGCGAGAATGACCAGTGTCAGCGGCACGACATAAGGCTGGAAGGTCGGCGTGACGACGTTCATGCCTTCGACCGCCGACAGCACCGAAATCGCCGGCGTGATGACGGCGTCGCCGAAGAAAAGCGATGCTCCGACGATGCCGATGCCGAGCATCAGCGCCGAGCGCTTGGGGAAACTGCCGCGCGCCAGGGCCATCAGCGACAGCACGCCGCCCTCGCCGCGGTTGTTCGCCCGCAGCACGAACATGATGTATTTGATGGTGACGATGATGGTCAGCGACCAGATGATCAGCGACAAAACGCCGAGGATATCACCGCGGTCGGCCACTTCTCCGCCCGACGATGCCACCAGCGCCTCGCGAAAGGCGTAGATCGGGCTGGTGCCGATATCCCCATAGACGACACCGAGCGCGCCCAGCATCAGAACCTTGGTGCTGTGCTGTTCGACTTCCGAATGGCTCGATTGTTCGACGGGTTCTGCCTCACTACCACTATTGGTAAGGGCCATGGACGACACTCCGATAAGCGCGCGGTGCTCTACGCTTGCTGCAATGCAATATCAAGTGCCGTCGCGTAATGGCAGCCATGCCTGCCACGCGAGGCTGCCATTGCTACCACCCGCAGGCCTTGAGGAACCGACCCACCGTGCCGGCCATGCCATACTCCAACGCGTCGGCTGTCAACCCATGTCCGATCGACACTTCGGCCAATGCCGGAATGCGCCTGGCAAGTGCCGGCAGATTGCTGACCACCAGATCGTGCCCGGCATTGACCTGAAGCCCGGCGGCAAGCGCGGCGTCGGCGGTTTTTCCCAGTCTTTCCAGCTCTTTGGCCGCTTTGGCGGAATCTGTGTGATAGCTGCCATATGGACCCGTATAGAGCTCGATGCGGTCGGCGCCGGTGTCGCGTGCGGCCGCCACCCAATCGGGATCCGGATCGGAAAACAACGACACGCGAAAGCCCCCCTTTTTCAGACGCTTGACGATCGGTGTGAGGAACGCGGCCTGGGTGGTGAAGTTCCAGCCATGGTCCGATGTCGCCTGGGCCGGATCGTCCGGCACCAAAGTCACCTGTTCGGGCTGATGCTTTTCCACAAGCAACAGGAAATCCTCGGTCGGATAGCCTTCGATGTTGAATTCCGCGCGCGGAAACTCGTCGTCGATCAGCGAGCGGATCTCGGGCAGATCGGAGTGTCTTGTATGCCGTTCGTCGGGGCGTGGATGCACCGTCAGCCCATGCGCTCCGGCCGCCAGCGCGATGCGGCCGATGCCGGTGACGCTGGGCCACGGCAGGTCGCGCCGGTTGCGCAGCATGGCGATGGCATTGAGGTTGACGGAGAGCTTTGCAGGCATGCGGGTGGCCTCGGAAATCATTCGACGCGCCCACCTATAATGCCTTTGACGGGAACAGTAATGGCTTTGGTGGGAACAGACTGGGGGTTTCGGGTGTTCCAAGCCTGATGAACGAACCAGGGAAAGGAAGCGCCGATGAATTTTCTCGATGAGGTTCCGGCAATCCGCCGTATCGAGACCAGCCGTGACGACCTTTTCGCCATCGACGTCGTCGGGCACGTTTCCGCGGCCGACGGTGAAAATCTCTTCGGGTTGCTGGAAGCGGCCTATGCCCTGCATCCGCGCATCGATGTCCTGGTGCGCCTCGTCGACCACGACGGCGTCGACTGGGCCGACATCGCGGACGAGACCCTCAAGCAGGGCGCCATCCATGCATTGGAACATGTCGGCCGTTGCGCAACCATCGGCGAACCGGACTGGATAGCGGACGCGCAACGCTTTCTGCCGTCCTCACCGCCCATCGAAATCAGGCATTTCAAGGCCGAGGACGAGGCTGCCGCCTGGCAATGGCTTGCCGCGCAGCCTATCGGGGCAACAGCATCCGGCGCCCCTACCTGACGATCGTCAGCCGCTCCGCCGCCCGCGTGATGGCAGTGTAGAGCCAGCGCTGGCGGGTTTCCTTGAAGGCCCAGCTTTCATCGAACAGCACGATCTCGTTCCACTGCGAGCCCTGCGCCTTGTGCACGGTCAGCGCGTAGCCATAGTCGAAATCGTCGAAGCGCTTCTTCTGCTGCCAGGGGATATCGGCATCGGGATCCTCGAACGCCGCCTTGAGCAGCTTGATCTTGGCGACGCCGCGATCCGGATCGTCCTCTTCCGGCGACACCAGAAGGTTGATGCCGGGCTTCACCGTCTCGCGCGACGATGTCATCACCTTCCACAGCGAGCCGTTGAGCAGGCCCTTTGCCGGATCGTTGCGCAGGCAGACCAGCTTGTCGCCGGCTTGCGGATAATCGGCATTGAAGCCCTTGAGCTCGCGCAGCCGCTGATTGTAGCGGCGCCGCGTGCGATTGGTGCCGACCAGCACCTGGTCCGCCCTGAGCACCAGCTCCTGGTTGACGTCTTCCTTGCCGATCACCTGCGCCGTGCCATAGTCGCCACGCATGAATTCCCGGCCCTCGCGCACATCGAGCGCCAGCCGCAGGATCGGGTTGTCGCGCGCCTGCCGGTGGATTTCGGTGAGCAGAAAATCCGGCTCGTGGTCGGTGAAGAAGCCGCCGCCCGAGATCGGCGGCAACTGGCCGGGGTCGCCAAGCACCAGGATCGGCGTGCCGAAACTCATCAGGTCGCGGCCGAGTTGCTCGTCGACCATCGAACATTCGTCGATGACGACCAGCTTGGCCCGCGAGATCGGGCTCTGCCGGTTGAGCGAAAAAGTCGGCGACATCGACGTCTTGCCGGTGATTTCGTCCGACACCGATTCCTCGCCTTTCGGCCGGTAGATCAGCGAATGGATGGTACGCGCATTGACCGCGCCCTTGGAGCGCAGCACCTGCGCCGCCTTGCCGGTGAAGGCGGCGAACTGCACCTGGCCGTCGACATGCTCGGCGAAATAGCGCGCCAGCGTCGTCTTGCCGGTGCCGGCATAGCCGAACAGCCGGAACAGCTGCGGCTGGCCGATTTTCAGCCAGCGGGCGACCGCTTGCAGCGCCTCGTCCTGTTGGGGAGAGAATTCCATCAGCGCGAGAGACCGGATTCGCAAGGGAAAGACAAGACAGCCGCCATCATCATCGATGCGCCGGGACGCTTCAGTGCCGCCGACGGGTCAGGCTATCAGGCACAGACAAGAACGTAAAGGGAACAACCGACCACGTCGGCTGGAAGCGAAATTCAGGCAATGGCCATGGCGGCCCGCGGGTCGCGGTCGTCGGGTGGTAGCGGAACGGGAGCGTATCCGGCATAGCTGACGCTCAACCGTGCCTGCCCGTTCGAACAGGACCGGAGTGCATCCTCCAGCTTGGACATATTTCTAAGCGGCACTGTCGCGTTGACGACGACGACCACGCCGCGGATTTCCCGACTCAGGATCTGGCCACGGCGGCTTTGCAGTTCGGCGATGACGTTGCCGACATGGGTTGCTGAAGTCATTACTTCGACCTTCATGATCGGCTCGAGCAACTGCACGCCGAGGCGTGGCGCGGCTTCGCGAAAGCAGGCGCGGCCGGCGATCTCGAAAGCCAGAGCCGAGGAATCGGTATCGTGAAAAGCGCCATCCATCAGCACCGCCTTGACGCCGATCATCGGGAAGCCCGCAAATGGACCTGAGGACAATATGCTGCGCAGCCCCTTTTCGACGCCCGCAATGTATTCGCCATGAAGCGCACCACCGACGATCCTGGACTCGAACACGGAGTCCGCGCTGTCCGCGTTCGGCTCGAACATGATCTTGACGCCGGCGAACTGACCGGTGCCGCCGGACTGCCTCTTGTGCGTGAAGTCCTGCTTGTGCGTACGGGTGATCGTCTCGCGATAGGCCACTTGTGGAGAACCAATATTCACATCGACCTGGGACTCGCGACGCAGGTGGTCAATGATGATGTCGAGGTGGAGTTCGTCCATGAAGGCGATAATGGTCTGGCCCGATTCCTCGTCTTGCATGACGCGGAAGAAAGCATCCTCGTCCGCCAGCTTCGCCAAGGCGGTACGCAGCCGCTCCTGATCGGCCTTCGATTTCGGCTCGATCGCGATTTGCAGCAAAGGCCAGGGCGCGGCAGGCTTTTCCATCATGGGGATATGGTCGCTGGTGGCCCCAATATTTGCAACTGAGTGCAGGAGCGAAATCCGGACTGAGATAACGGAAGACTAAACTGATCTTTTTGGCCTGGCTGCTCGCAGCCTGCTGTCAGGGTCCAGGATCGTTCTCCAGCAGGATCGGCTTGCCGTGCGGGGTGGCATGCGCGGCGCGTTCCCATGCCTCAGCCATCGCGTCGACATCCGACTTGGCAGCCAGTCCCTTCGAGGCAAGCAGGCTTTCCAGTGCCGCCAGCCAATGTTCGTAATAATCATGGCCGTCCGCTGCGGCGCCCGGTCTTTTCACTTCGCTCGACAGCGCCTGCGCCCACTCGCTCCACGAAAACAGGCCCTTGTCGTGCAGCGCCACCGTCATGGCGAAGGCCTCGGCCTGCCACGGCTCGGCGAACACCGGCTCGTCGAAACCTGGCGGCAGTTCTTCACGCAGGCTCAAGATAGCTCTCCCAGGCGTCTATCGACACGCTTAGCGTCGGGTCGGCGCCCTCGCCCCAGATCTCCGATCCTTCGAAAACCACGGTGTACACCCATTGCGGATTTTCGCCGTGTCCATGCGCGTTGCTGTCGGGAAAAACAAAACCGTCGTGCACCGCCTCGACCACGCCGTGCTTGCCGCGTGCGTAGCGTGGCAGCCGCGTGTGGCCGGTCGGGTTGAAGTTCTTGGTCCGCACGGGGTCTCCGGCCTTGAACCGCGCCGCTTGCGCCACCGGCCGGTCGCAAGGGCTGCCCTTGGCCAGCACTGCGGGCACGTTTTCCGCCTTCAGCACCCTCTTGGGAGTCGCTGCTGGATCGACTGCCTTGCCCGCTTCGAGATCGCGCTGGCTGACGAAGCCATGGCGCTTTAACAGCACCTCCAGCGCCTTGATCCATATCTCGTAGTAGCTCGATGAATAGTAGACAGCCGGATGCAGCGATTCCCGTGCATGCCGGCTCTCGTCGATGTTCCACGCGCCCATGGCGCCGGCAGTCAGCGTCACGCCGAGCGCCCGCCTTTCCCAGGCGGCATGGAAGTAAGGTTCGTCCTTTTCCGGCGCGACCGGGCCGAACCCCATCTGTCCGCCGAGATCTTGCGGCCCGTTCATGCCGGCTGCCCCTCTATTCCAGGTCTTTGGGCCAGGCCGGTGCCGATCATCGCGTCACGGCTGACCAGCTCCGCCAGCCGCTCCTCGCTCCAGCCCTCGGTACCCTCGGGCCGCATCGGCACGACGAGATAGCGCAGCTCGGCAGTGGAATCCCAGACGCGGATTTTCTTGTCCGCCGGCAGCGTCAGCCCGAACTCTTCCAGCACGCCGCGCGGATCGATCACCGCGCGCGAACGATAGGGCGGCGCCTTGTACCAGACCGGCGGCAGGCCAAGCACCGACCACGGATAGCAGGAGCACAGTGTGCAAACGACGAGATTATGGGTGTCCTGCGTGTTGAACACCGCCTGCATATGCTCGCCCTGGCGGCCGGTATAGCTTAGCGAGCCGATCGCCGCCGTCGCATCGCGCTTCAGCCAGTCGGCATAGGCTGGATCGCGCCAGGCTTTCGCCACCACCCTGGCCCCGTTGCGCGGACCGATTTTCGTCTCGTAAGTATCGACGATGACGTCGATCGCCGCCGGATCGATCAGCCCCTTCTGGGTCAGGATGGTTTCCAGCGCACGCACGCGGGCGGCAAACGGATCGAGTTCGTTGTCGTGGTCATGATCGTGTGACATGGCGGCAAATTACGGTTCCGGCGATGCCACCGCAAGCGCAACGCCTTGGGCCAGCGATACAGGGCGCCAGCTCTACCCCCTATTCGGCGGCCGCCCGCTGCGGCTCGGGCAGCATGTCTTCCCTGGGCTTGAACAGCGAGGGCTGATCCCCCGCTTCGACCGAGCCCGGCTCGCCCTTGCGCTTCGACCAAAGCCCGACCAGCCAGCCCGAGAAATTCTCCATGTAGACATAGATCACCGGCGTCACGAACAGGGTCAGTGCCTGCGAGGCAAGCAGGCCGCCGACAACGGCAACGCCCAGCGGCTGGCGCAGTTCGGCGCTGGCGCCGGTGCCGAGCGCAATCGGGAACGTGCCCATGAGTGCCGCCAGCGTCGTCATCATGATCGGCCTGAAGCGCATCAGGCAGGCCTTGTGGATCGACTCGGTCGCCGACATGCCTTCTCGTCGCAACTCAAGCGCGACATCGACCATCATGATGCCGTTCTTCTTGACGATGCCGATCAGCATCAGGATGCCGATCACCGCGATGACCGACAGATCCATGCCGGCGAAGCGCAGCGCAACGACCGCTCCCAGCACGGCCGACGGCAGGCCGGTGAGGATGGTCAGCGGGTGGATGAAGCTTTCGTAGAGGATGCCGAGCACGATGTAGATGGTCAGGATTGCGCCGCCGACCAGAAAACCCTGGTTGGCCAGCGAATCCTGGAAGGTCTTGGCCGTGCCGGCAAAGGTCGTCGAGATCACCGTCGGCATGCCGATCTGCTCTTTCAGCGCATTGATGCGCGTCACGCTGTCGCCCAGCGCCACGCCCTGCGGCAGATTGTAGGAGATGGTCACGGCTGGAAGCTGGCCGAGCTGGTTGACGGTCAGGGCGCCGGCCGTGCGATCGACGCGGGCGAAGGCGCCGAGCGGAACAAGACTGCCGCTCGCCGTCCTCATCTGGATGGCCAGCATCCGCTCGGGCGACCACTCGATCTTGGGATCGAGCTCGGTGATGACCTCATAGCTGTCGGCCGAACCGAAGATGGTCGAAACCTGGTCGGTACCGAACCCGCCATAGAGGGCGGAGCGCAATGTGTCGGTATCGATACCGAGCTGGGCGGCCTTGTCGCGATCCACCACCAGCGTCGCCTGCAGCGCATTGTTCTGCAGGTCGCTCGTGACGTCGGTGAAGCTCGCATGGTCGGCCGCCATCGCGTCGTTCAGTTTCTGCGCCCAAATATCGGTGAGGCCGGTATCAAGGCCCTGAACCACGAGCTGGTAGGCGCTTGCGGACGACCGCGAGCCCAGCCTCAAATTCTGCACCGGCTGCATGTAGGTCTCGATGCCCGCCACGCCGGCCAGTTGCTTGCGCAGATCCGCAAGCACCTTCTCTATATCGGGACGCTGGTCCTTGCCCTTGAGCTGGACGAAAAGCTGCCCCTGGTTGAGCGCGTTGTTGCCGCTGCCCGCCGACCACGCCACATGGTCGACATAGGGCGAATGCGAGAAGACGCTGGCGACCTGCCCTTGCAGCCTGGACATGGCGTCGAACGAGATGTCCTGGCGTGCGATGGTGGTCACCGATATCTGGCCGATGTCCTCCTGCGGGAAGAAACCCTTCGGCGAAGTCTGGATCAGCCACACCGACGCTGCCGCGGTGCCGACGAAGACGAGGAACACCAGGAAGGTGTGCCGCAGGCAGAAGCTCAAGACCCTGTCGTAGCCGCGCGTGACGAGGTCCTGCTTGTGACCGGGGCCATGCTTGTCGCGGTCGGCTTTGGTCACCGACAGCAGCCGCGAGCACAGCATCGGCGTCAGCGTCAGCGACACGAACATCGACGCCAGGATGGCGACCGTCACCACTACGGCGAACTCGTTGAAGATGCGCCCGATAACGCCGCCCATCAGCAGCACGGGGATGAAAACCGCCACCAGCGAGATCGAGATCGAGATGATGGTGAAGCCGATTTCGCGCGCGCCCTTCAGCGAGGCGTCGAAGGCCGACAGCCCGTCCTCCTCCATGTGGCGGAAGATGTTTTCAAGCATCACGATGGCGTCGTCGACGACGAGGCCGACCGCCAGCGTCAGGCCCATCAGCGAGATGTTGTCGATGGAAAAGCCGAACAGGAACATCGCGCCGAGCGTGGCGATCAGCGAGATCGGCACCGCCACGGCCGGGATGATTGTCGCCGTCACCCGGCGCAGGAACACGAAGATCACCATGATGACCAGGGCAATGGTGAGCAGCAGCGTGAACTGCACGTCGCTGACCGCCTGCCGGATCGAACTGGAGCGGTCGTTAAGCAGCTTGATGTCGGCGGCGGCCGGCATCTGGTCCTTGAAGGACGGCAGCATCGCCTTGACCTTGTCGACGACGTCGACAGTGTTGGCGTCGGGCTGGCGCTGCACGGCCATGATGATCGCGCGCGTACCGTCATACCAGCTCGCCGTCGTGGTCGTCTGCACCGAATCGACCACGCGGGTCACCTCGCCCAGCCGTACCGGGTGACCGTTCTTGGTGGCGATGATGATGTTGGAGAAACCGGCGGCGTCGGTCAGCTGCGTGTTGGCGGTGATGGTGAGCTGCTGCTTGTCGTTCTGGAGCACGCCGAGCGGCGTGTTGCTGTTGGCCGAGGCAACCGCCGCCTGCAGCTGATCGATCGAGATGCCGCGTGCGGCAAGCGCGGTCGGGTCGATCTGGATGCGCACCGCGTATTTCTGCTGGCCGAAGATCGAGACCTGCGCCACGCCGTCGATGGTCGACAGCGACGGCGAGATGACGTTTTCCGCGAACGCATCGAGGTCGGTCAGCGGAACCGTGTCGCTGACCAGCGACATCAAAAGGATCGGCGCGTCGGCCGGATTGACCTTGCGATAGCTCGGCGGCGCCGTCATCTGCGGCGGCAATGATTTCTGCGTGCGCGCGATCGCCGCCTGCACGTCGGCCGCCGCCGCGTCGATGTCTCGGTTGAGCACGAACTGGATGGCGATCGAGGTCTGGCCAAGCGAGTTGGTGGTCGAGATCGAATCGATGCCGGCGATGGTGGCGAACTGCTTGATCAGCGGCGTCGCCACCGATGTCGCCATGGTTTCCGGCGAGGCGCCGGGCAGCGAGGCCGAGACGTTGACCACCGGGAATTCGGCGCTGGGCAGTGCGGCCACCGGCAGGAACTTGTAGGCGAACAGCCCGCCCAGCACGAGGGCGAACGACATCAGAAGGGTGGCGACGGGCCGGCGTATGCAGAATTCGGAAATCATTGGGCGGCCTCGCCGGCGCTGGTCGCCTCGGCCACCTTGGGCGCAGCGGCACCCGCCGTGGTCTTGCCTTCATGCACCGCGGCGCCGTCCTTCAGCCGTGTCTGGCCCTCGGTGACAACCTTCTCACCGCTTTTCAGCCCCTGGCTGATGGCGCTGTTGTCGCCTTCGGTCAGCGCCACCTGCACCGGCCGCATCTCGACCGTGTTGTCCGGCTTGACCACATAGACGAACGGGCCCTTCTGGCTTGGCTGCACCGCGACGGTAGGAACCGATGTCATCTGCGGCATGATGCCGGCGTCGAGCACGACATTCACATACTGGCCGGGCCATAGCGAAAGGTCGGCATTGGGAATACTTGCCCGCGTCGCGATGGTGCCCGACGCGGTGTCGACGCTGGAGTCGACGAAATCGAGCGTGCCCTTGCCGATCGGCGTCGCGTCACCATCCTTGGTCAGTGTCACCGCGCCCTGCTGCGGATTGGCAAGCGCCTTGTGCAGCAGGGCGAGATTGCTTTCCGGCAGATTGAAGTTGACCTGCAGCGGGTCCATCTGGGTGATGGTCACCAGCGGGGTCGCCGTGCTGCTGTTGCCATTGCTGACGGTGACGAGATCGCCGACGGCGACGCTGACCGCACCCAACCTGCCGGAAATCGGCGCCGTGATCGTGGCGAAGCCAAGCTGGACATTGTCGGCGTCGATTGTCGCCTTGTCGGCTTCAACGGTCGCAGCGGCAGCCTTCTGCGCGGCGACGGCCTGGTCGTAGGTCTGCTGCGTGCCGGCCTGCTTGGCAACCAGATCCTTGGCGCGCTGGAGATCGGAATTCGAACTGGCAAGCAGCGCCTGGTCCTTGGCGAGCGCAGCCTGATCCTTTGCCAGCTGCGCCTTCAGCGCCCGGTCATCGAGCGAGAACAGAACGTCGCCGACCCTGACCATCTGCCCATCCTTGACGTCGATCGAGACGATCTGGCTGGACACCCGCGCGTTGATGT